>CAISRK010000079.1 GCA_903887815.1 uncultured Bacteroidales bacterium
GCCTGTTGTCGGAAAAAGAAATTTCGTAAGCCAGGCCGTTGAGGCAAAAATAGCAGCTGTTAAGAAAGGCATCACCGACCCTGAACTCGCCTGGTTGTTCGAAAACTGTTTTCCAAATACGCTGGATACAACGGTTATTTATACCGAAACTGATGGCAAACCCGATACTTTCGTTTTTACAGGCGATATCAGGGCCATGTGGCTTCGTGATTCGTCGGCACAGGTTTGGCCTTACCTTCCGCTTATTGCTGAAGATGAGCCGCTCCGCAGGCTTATTGCAGGGGTAATCAACCGGCAGGTGAGGTGCATACTGCTCGATCCTTATGCAAATGCCTTTATGTACGGCAATGAAGTCAGCGGCTGGATAAACGATATTACCGACATGAAACCCGGCATTCATGAACGCAAATGGGAAATTGATTCACTGTGTTACCCGATCAGGCTTGCTTACGGTTACTGGAAAGCCACCGGCGATAAATCCGTTTTCGACAGCAAATGGAACGAAGCCATGGAACTTGCTTATACTACTTTCAGAGTTCAGCAAAGGAAGGAAGGTCCCGGCCCATACTCATTCAAACGCACAACCTCCTGGTTTACCGATAATGTTCCTTGTAACGGGAAAGGCAACCCTATACGGCCAGTTGGACTTATTTGCTCAACTTTCAGACCTTCGGACGATGCCACCATGTTCCCGTTCCTGGTGCCATCCAATTATTTTGCGGTTAAATCGCTCCGCCAGTTAAGTGAAATATGTGAGAAAGTTACAGGGAATACGGCACTGGCCTCAAAAAGCCGGAAACTAGCGGATGAGGTTGAGCAGGCGCTGGCTAAGTATGCTGTTGCTGATCACCTTGATTACGGGAAAACTATTGCCTACGAGGTAGATGGCTTTGGTAACCGCCTGATGATGGACGACAGCAATGTACCCAGTCTCCTTTCACTTCCTTACCTGGGATGCATGGAGAAGAATAACCCTTTATACGTGAACACGAGGAATTTCCTGCTCAGCGAAGATCACTGCTGGTTTTTTAAGGGAACTGCAGCATCAGGAATCGGAAGCCCTCACACCCTCCCAGATAAAATCTGGCCTATGACCATTATTATGCAGGCAATGACCAGTTCTGATAAGGAGGAGATAAAAAACTGACTGCATAAGCTAAAGACTACCCATGGAGGAAAAGGATTTATGCACGAATCCTTTAATAAAGATAACCCTGCCGATTATACACGAAGCTGGTTTGCATGGGCCAATACATTGTTCGGGGAACTCATTATAAAGGTATATGCGGAGTATCCGGATTTGTTGTAGGCGGTTGGAGGTAGATGATGGAGGATGGAGGGTCGAGGATAGAGGGTTGAGGTGGGAAGTGGGAGGTGAGTTGCTGACAAGGAGAAATGCACATGGAAAATAGAATAAATCAGAGAACCACTCCTTTACACTAATACAGCCATGAAAACTACTATATTGATTATCAGCCTGCTTCTGACAGGTATTATTGAAACAATTGCACAGACTTACGATACAGTCTGGTTATCGTCGCTCGATATTTCGAAAGCAACAATTGGTTGGGGAAAGCCGGGGGCAGATGTTTCGTGCATGGGAAACCCTATCATACTGGATGGGATCACCTATAAGAAAGGGTTCGGCACTCATGCACCTGGTGTACTTTATGTGAAACTTTCGGGCGGCTCGGCCAGGTTCCATGCCACAGTGGGAATTAATGATGAGGAAAAAGCATCTGTCGGATCTGCCATCTTCAAAATATATACAAAAACTGACTTACTCTGGCAAAGCGATATCGTACGCTCCGGCGGTCATGCACAAAGTGTTGATCTAAGCATGGCAAAACTTGATACTATAATTTTTTGTTCCGAAACCACGGCAGATGGTCCAAATTACGACCATACCGACTGGGCCGATGCCTATTTCCTTGTTAAAGGCAGCAAGCCGATTGCAATCGACCGACCTTCGGAACCGGCTGTAATACTCACACCAAAGGCGGCTCCGGGCCCAAAAATAAACGGACCCAAAGTTTACGGGGTTCGTCCGGGCAATGATTTTATCTTCCGTATTGCAGCAACCGGCGAACGCCCGATGGTATTTAAGGCTAAAGGATTGCCTGCCGGACTGAAACTGGATTCGAAAACCGGGATTATTACAGGCCGGGTAAAGAAGATCGGGAAATATGAAGTTACACTATCGGCAACTAATATAATCGGGACTTCTAACCGTAAACTTACTATCATTTGCGGCAGCCAGATTGCGCTTACTCCTCCTCTAGGCTGGAACAGCTGGAACTGCTTTGCATGTGCAGTTGACCAGGACAAAGTGAAAGCGGCTGCTGATGCCATGGTTAAAAGCGGCCTGGCTGATCATGGCTGGAGCTATATCAATATCGACGATTGCTGGATGGTGCAACCCGAAAGTAAAGATGCAGTTGTCGGCGGTGAAATCAGGGATGATCAGGGCAATATGAATGTAAACAGGAAATTTGCCGACATGAAAGGACTAACCACCTATGTACACAGCCTCGGGCTGAAGATAGGGACATACTCAGGACCGGGGCCAAAAACATGTGCCGGTTATACTGCCTGTTACAAATTCGAGGAAAAGGATGCCCTGAAATTCGCTGAACTGGGATTCGATTACCTGAAATACGACTGGTGCGATTATGAGCGGATTGCTAAGGACCACAGCCTTCCTGAACTAAAAAAACCTTATCGGGTAATGCGTGATGCCCTCAACAAGGTGAACCGGGATATAATTTACAGTCTTTGCCAATACGGAATGGGCGATGTATGGCAATGGGGTACCGAAGTAGGCGGAAACTGCTGGCGTACAACAGGAGATATTACTGATGACTGGTCGAGTATGGAATCCATCGGTTTCGGCCAGGCAGGGAAAGAAAAATATGCCGGACCGGGGCACTGGAATGATCCGGATATGCTGGTCGTAGGCAAAGTGGGCTGGGGGCCTCAACTCCACACTACAAGGCTTACACCCAATGAGCAATACACACACATATCGTTGTGGGCATTGCTGGCCTCTCCCCTGCTTATCGGGTGCGACATGACACAATTGGACGACTTCACTTACAGTCTTTTAACCAACGATGAAGTTCTTGATATTAACCAGGATCCGATAGGAAAACAGGCATCAAGAATTTTGAAGGACGGGAACTTCGAAGTGTGGGTCAAAGAACTCGAAGACGGATCAAAAGCAGTCGGTCTGTTTAACAGGAGCCTGTTCGCGGCTCCCGTTACAGTAAGCTGGAATGACCTTGGACTTGCAGGGAATTACATAGTGAGAGATCTATGGTCGCAACATGATGAAGGAAACTATTCAGGAAGTTTCACCGCCACAATCCCCTCACACGGAGTAAAGCTGGTTCGTATCTATAAAAAATAAACAAACCATTGCTCTGAATTTCAGTAATATTCATCGAGAAATACTTTATCGGGCTAGCCTATGCATTATACCTGATTAAGTTAGTATGTTTGCATTAAATTAAATTCATGAATCTCCGCCCGGCAAATTTGCTCTTCAGGTATTTACACTTAATGCAGTTTGATATGCATAAAGCCATGATGGAGTATAAGTTGAAGCATTTATCGGCCTCGTTCAGCGGGCAATGGCTCGACATAGGGGCAGGTGATCAGCCTTACCGGAAATACTTTTCCGCTGCCGGCAAATACTTGACTACAAATACGAAACGGCATTACAGCGAAAAAGACATTGCATCACTCGATACCCTTACAACCTATTGGATCGAAGATGGGAAAGCGCTCCCGGTAGCTGATAATTCGCTCGACGGAGTGGCCTGTTTCCAGGTTCTTTCAGTAATTGCCAGCCCTGAAAATTTCTTTAAGGAAATAAACCGGGTACTAAAGCCAGGAGGCAAAGTTGTTTTAACCACCGATTTCCTTTACCCGGTATGGAGCAGTGAGGACACGCTAAGGCATACTTCATTCGGGCTTAAAGAATTGTGTAAAACGAGCGGGTTTAAAAAAGCAGAAGTTGAAAGTTTCGGAGGATTCGGGAGTATGATGTATTCGTTGTTTATGCGTTACATGCGGTCTTTCCCCGAAATCTGGAAAAGAAAAGGCTTGATTGCAAAAGCATTTTCTGCAATATCTTATATAGTATTACTAATATTGTTGCCCCTGGCAAGTATAAAAGGAATGATTATTTATTGGATTGAAAGAAACCAAAAAGACAATACCGGTTTTACATTCAATCTGCTGGTGACTGCCGAAAAGCTATGATGTCAGCATTTCAGAAAGTCTGGATATACGCTTTGGTTTGTTGTAATGTGTTTATTTTATGAAACGGAATTCCTGGCAAAGCCTCGGCTGCCAGGATAAATTTCTGCATATAAGATTCCAGCTCACTCATTCCTTTGTAATTAATTAAGCCCGCATCATCCCTGGGAGTATGATAATCAGGATGTATTCCGGTTGTAAAATAGATAACCGGAATCCCTTTTTTCAGAAACGGTGAATGATCCGAAAAAGGCGGTGCCCCATTAATCTTCTTAATGCAGAAATCAGGATGTGCAAGACTGTCGAGTACAGGTTCCCATACAGGTGTGGAAGCCACTCCCAGCGCACTTACCGTATCACCCTGGCAGCCAAGCCTGCCAACCATATCGAGGTTGAGCATATAGGCAATATTTTCGTTGTTAACCCATGGCCGGCTGCAGAAGGCTTTTGAACCGAACAGTCCCTTTTCTTCGGCACTGAAAGCAACGAACAGATAATTATATTTCAGGTTCTTGTTACCGACAGCCCAGCGGGCAAGTTCAAGCATGGCGGCGGTGCCGCTGGCATTATCATCCGCCCCATTGTTTATAACAGGATGTCCTTCGGGATCAGTTTTTCCTTTCTTAATCCCCAAATGATCGTAATGGGCCCCAACAATAACTGTTTTTTGTGCCTTATTATCCAACCAGCCAATTACATTCACCGGCTTGGAAACAGTGCGGTCAATCTCGACAGAGAGTATGCATGTACCGGATTTTACTTTCCTGATTTTGTTATAGGGCAGCCGGGCAATATAAACAACAGGTACGTTAAGCGATTCGGTGAAAGGAGAGCCAAATAAAAAATTCTCGGTCGGTTTCCGGCTGCTGTTGTGAAGTATAACCCCAACGGCCCCTTTGTTTACAACCTCTTTAACCTTACCCAGAATTTCGTTGATTATGCGATCATTTTCGTTGTCTTCGAGGCTGGTTGCAATATCAAAAATTATAATTTTACCTGCTACGTCAATTGCCTTATTCCCATTTGATTTCTTTCCGGTGGCATTAATTCCTTTCCCGAAATAAATAAGCGGGGCTGAGATTTCGCCGGGCGACGAAAGGTCGGTGGCACCAAACTCTTCAATATATTTAAACTCTACATCGTCGACCTGAAGTTTTGCATCTTTGAAAATTACCGGAAAACTCATCCGGAATTCACTATAGAACGACCCTGCAGGTTCACCTTTAGGTATCAGCCCGATAGCAGCCATTGATTTCGAAATATAATCGGCAGCCATCTGCTCACCATAAGTTCCGGCTTCGCGGCCCTGCAGCGAATCAGATGCAAGCAGTGTAACATCATATCTCATCCTCTCGGTTTCATTGCCCGGCGAGGTTTGTTGTTGGGCAAAAACATCGTGAAAGTACGATACACAAACCAGGCATATCAATAATCGGCAAGTAGCTTTTATCATTTTGCACCATTTATTTTTCGTTTGACTTTCAGCTTAATTTTATGCGTAACGGCCGGCCATATAAAACATTCCTTTTTACCATCAACAATTATTGCGTTCTCCGACACACTTATTGTATGCATACCATCGTTCCATTTCGATTTCGGTGGAGGGTTAATAATTGTATAAACTACCTCTTCAAAAACTCTTGGCGACAAAGCAATAACTTTATTGACTGCAATCCTCCTCCCCGACCTTCCAGAGCAATCCTGGGCCGGCCGGTAAAGCATTCCGTCAATCACAAAAGGGTTACCTGCAGGTCGTGACGAACGGATATCCACTTTAACAGGATTATTGGCGTGGGGTGTGTACTCACCCTTCAGATCAGCCGAAAACCAAATGTGCAGCCTTTCGTTGGTAGAAGTCCGGTCGGTAAAGAAAAGCCACCAGAATCCATTATAAAAGCAAACTGAAGGGTCAACCGCCTGCAGGTCTTCAACAAGAGTTTGCTCAAAAATGAGTTTGCCCGAATCAGTATCAAAAAAGTATAAATCGACCTTCCCTCCTTCCGAATTCTCAGGGATGCAATAATATGTACCCTTGTATTCAAAAAGAAAAGGATACGCAAGATGGTAACCGAGTTCAAGTGCCACAGTCCTGCGGATTAACTCCAGCGAGTGAATATCGAGCTGCAACGATATTAAGATCCCTTTCGACCTCTTATAATCGTATTCTTCACAGATAATATGTATATATCCATCTTTAGTAAACCCAAATGAATCAGCATGATACTGATACCTTTTTGATTTAAGTTCAAGCCAGCGCGGCTCAGGAAGAATCATTTCACCGGGTTTGAGGAACGATGCGGTACCGTTTTCGATTATGCCGACGTTCCATTTTTCGGTAATGAAAAGGTCACGGAAATGGAAGCGGGCTTTGTAATAAAGTAATTTCAGGAGAAACCGAAGCATCTTCAGGTTCCCCGGAAGTTTATAAACAGGTGACTGAGGTGCATTTGTAACTGATAAAAAAGCAGTGTCCCCGCTTTCAATCTTAGTACAAACCTGCAACGGCCAATCGGTGGAGCTTTTCAAAAGGTTATTAAAATTGGCTTCCCACGAATGAAAAATTGTGCCGAAGTAAGCCTTATGCAATATTACTCCGCTATCGAGTTTGCTTGTCAGCCGCTGAAGGATTGCTGCATTTACAGGATCGCCAAACATGATTTCCCAGAAACCGGTAGGGACGCCGCGGTATTTGCGATCGTCGTCGTGGTGGTACGACCAAATGCCGTATTTTGCTGAATCGAGTATTTCACCTTTCAGGATGCTGAATCCAAAACGAAGAATAAAATCGAGCTTGTATGATTTAATCGTAGCCAGATCTGCTTCGTTGAAATATTCGGCATATCCCTTTTTAAACGTGAAACATGAAATCCGGGGAACAACAAGGTTTAAACCCGAAATATCAGCCAACTCCTTGGCAGCCGGTTTCATCAGATATCTGAACCATAGGCGGACCAATAGTTTCGAATACGGATACTGAATAAGTTTTTCAACAAGACCGGGAGTAACCGGCTGGTTTGCATTTACAATCAGGAGTTCACAGGTATGCCCGCCTGCAACCAGGTGCTGAATAGCATCGAGTTGCCAGCACTGAAAAATCGGGCCATTGCATAGAACCCCAAACCTCATAGTATATTCAGTTATTTCAATTAATTACAAAACTATAAAGCTCTTTCAGCTTCCCGGCAACGGCCTGTTTGCTGAAAACAGCTACTGCTGTTTCCCGGATCTTTCCAGGATCAAACGAGGAATAATTGTCGAGCATAAAACCAATTGCCCCGAGTAAAGCGGCTTCGTCGCCTACGGCAATCAGGCGACCGTTCGTATCATTAACATACTCGGGTATTCCGCCAACCGAAGTAGCCACAACCGGCAAACCGCAGGCAAAACTCTCGCTTATTACCACCGGCATATTCTCGTAATTGCTGAACATGACCATAAAATCGGACGATTGGTAAGCCTCGACCAGTTTTTCGCCTTCCAGCAAGCCTGTAAATTGCAATATGGGAGCTTTCAGTTCAAGTTCCTTTGCAAGGCTCTTCAGCTTTTCGAAATCCACCCCTTCGCCAACCATAATGCATTCGAAATCATTACGATGAAGCGAGAGTTTAGTTATTGTACGCAGCAGGCCCGAAATGTTTTTCGAACGGTCCTCAAAACATGAAATATGCATAAACCTCGTAACCTTCCCTTTGGATTCCGCAGGAGCGGGAATATATTCTTCACAATCGACCACATTAGGCAGGATGAGGTAGTTTGGGTTATGTAAGCCATGACTTTGCATTGCAGAAGCAAGGTTTTCGGATACAGTGCTTACGGCCGAAGCATGCTTTACAACAAGCCGGGTAGCAACTTTCCGCAGAAATCCTTTATAGGTCCCGGTAATGGGAAGGTAACGCGACCAATGCTCTGTAATTACATACTTTATGCCTTTAAAGCAGCGAAGGTATAACGCCAACAAACCCAAGCGTGTAAGAACATTAACATGTACCAGGTCGGGTTTGTTCCAGTTGTTTTGAATAAAACTGTAACCCTTTAAAAAAGCCATCACAAATCGAAAACCGGCCATCCATTTAACCATGAACTTCGGAAAAGCGCTTTTCGTGCCGTAATATACAATAGCAGTATATACCTTGTTTTCATCCTTCTGTTCAATAAAGAAGCTTTGCCTTTTGTCGGGAGCGGCCCGCAGGTACAAAACGGCAACTTCGGCAAACCCGCTTGCCAGTTCGGCATGACGCTGTATAAACAAACCGGTCATGGGATCGTAACGATCGGGATACCACCTTGCAAGAAAAAGTACTTTGGGCGAAGTTTTCAATACCGGAATGTCAGAAAATTATTCTCAAAAGTAAAAATTAGTACAATATCATTTCAGAATAAAATCGGCTGCGTGGATTTCTTCCCGAATTATTACCTGTAAAAACCAAAATCTCAAAACTTTGAGATATGAAATTCAAAAGGATATTTTTGATCCGTATTGTCATAAACCTGCAAATATCTTTTTATTACGCCTTACAAATGCCCATAAACTGAAATAAATAAACTGCAAACCTGACTTACAGCCTGTTTGCCAGAGTTTCATCCACAAACCGGATTGCATTCAGCAGGCGTTCGTCACCCAGCCCGCTCACAATGCGGTAATTGCATTTGTTTTCATCCAAAAGATGCTGATACATTACAAAGAGTTCGCGGCGCATTTCGGGATGTTCGCGCAGGGGATCGTACTGCCAGGGAATGTCAACGTCGCAGAGCAGGTAAAGATCATACCGGTTTTCGGAAATCATTTGTTCTATCCAGGCATGGCATTGGTTGTATTTAACCCTGCACCATATCGTGGTAACGCAGAAATCGGTATCACAGAATAGCAGACCTGTATCTTCAGCAGCAAGTTTTTCGAGCCGGTACTGGTTTTGTGCAATAATCAGAATGTCGTCGTAAGTATAGGGCCGGTTAATGCTTTCGAGGTATTCGCGTGCAAACTCAGGAACCCATTTTGTATTGTAATGCTCAGCAAGGTGCTCAGCCAGCCATGACTTCCCGGTTGATTCGGGTCCTGTTACCGAAATCCGCATCATACGTTTGCTTTCTCAATGAGGCGTTTTCGCCATTCGATATATCCCATTATGGCGAGTACCAGAAAAACAATATACTGCACACTGGTAAATACCAGTCCTTTCATGGCAAACAAAGGGATCACAAGCAAATCGCCGAGGATCCAGAGCAGCCAGTTTTCAATTTTCTTAATCGCCATCAGCCACATGCCTGCTATAAACAAAGAGGTTGTAAACGAATCGAAAAGTGGCACAGTGCTGTTGGTGTATTTTGAGAGGACAAAATATATCAGTGCGAACGAAGCCGCTATAAGCAGGATATAAACCACCCATTCGTAAAAACCAAGTTTTGTAATAGGCACATGATGGCTTTCAGCATCCTTCCTCGACCAGTTGTACCAGCCGTAAACGCTCATCACAAAATAAAATGCATTAATCCCCATATCGGCGTAAAGGCCGGCAAAAAAGCAGAGGTAAACATATATGAGAACATTTATTATACCGGTAGGGTAAACCCAGATGTTTTCCTTTCGTGCAAACCACACGCTCAATATACCGAAAACCACCGCCACAACCTCGAGCCAAGTTGTATCGATAATATTGGAATAAAGTTGTGAAAAGATTTCGGACATACATTCAGTTGAAGGAGGCGCAAAGATAATGAAATGTTACCATGCCTTTCCACAGGATAAATCATTCACATCAGCAATAAACCAACGGGAGTGAAAGAGGGTCTTCGTGGCTAATTTTTAATACTTTTGTGACCGAAATGCAATTATCACCATGCCCTCAACAAAAAAACTGATTTATATACTTATTGTCCTGCTCATCTCGGTGGGGATTTCAAGCTGCCTTACCTGTGAGCGGAAAGAGTATATTTTTCAGCTTACGGGTGAAAACTCAGGAAAGCTTACAATAAAGTATGTGAATATTTTTTCCAGCATTGTCGATTCAGCCGGTGAACTGAAGGTTGATTACGATGAACTGATAAACATGTGGCTGAAGGGCGAAAAGATTGAAAGGGATTTCCCCCTGGCAAAGAAATTCAAGAAACGTCTCTTTAAAGAGAACGGCACCCTTTGCGGTGAAGTTACAATGGAATTTGATGATCTCTCGAAAGTTCACCTTTACCGCTACAAGAACCGGGGTCCATTTATGTTCAGCATGTCGGGGGTGAATGACGATGGTGAAAATTTCGCCCAAAGCAACGGCGAATTCGGCGGCGATAAAATGCCTGTTATTTTCTGGCCCGATGATACCCGAACATTACGTTTCAGCACCAAAATTGCCGATCCCGACAGCACTACAGTAAGTATGCTGGATATGTGGGAAGCAGGGAAGTATTAATTTCGGAATTGCGATTTCGGATTTGGGACTTTAATGTTGAAAGGTTGATGAGTTGATGGGTTCAGGTTCAGGGGTTCAATTGTTTAATGCGCTTGCGCGAGTTTCCATCTAACTATACTAATTATTATTTCCTGCCTGATATAAGCAGGGTTAATCGACATCTATTATTTCCCTCATCCTTTGAATTTTTTCTGCTTCATGCAGATGGCACCTGGAATTTGAGACTTGGAATCTGAGCCTTGGAATCTGAGCCTTGGGATTTGGAATTTGAGACCTGGAATTTGAGACTTGTAACTTTATATTAACGTCAGGCTATTCACCATTCATCAGGCCATTCGCAAACTCCTTCACATTTATCCCATCGAAATTGCCCGAACTCATCATCAGCAGGTTCGAATTGTCCCACGATTGAGTACGAAGAAATTCCTGCAGTTCGCCGGTTTCCGAAAATACAAGCAGCCCCTGGCGGGCAAATCCTTCTTTTATATCATCGGCTGAAAGCATAGGAAGTTTCTTTATCCCGAGTGCATGAGGCGAGAAATAAACAACCGCAACATCGGCTTTATCCATGCTGCCGGCATACTGGTTGAGGAAATTTTTGTTCAGGCTGCTGTATGTATGCAACTCGAAACAGGCAAACAGTTTCCGGGAAGGGAATTGTTCTTCAACCGCCTGTATGGTTGCTTTAAGCTTGGATGGGGCATGGGCAAAATCGCGGTAAGCATTGAAACCCTGCTTTTCGGCAATCAGTTCGAGCCTGTTCGAAGCTCCTTTAAAACCGGAAATCGCCTTATAAAAATCAGCATTACTTATATTCAGCTGGTTACAAACCAGCCTTGCTCCTTCCATGTTCATCAGGTTATGCCGCCCAAAAACTTTTAATGCAACATCTCCTTCAGCTGTTTTGAGAACAGTCTTCCCGCCGGCAACAACATGGCCGGGAACGCCATATGGCAATTTTTTCATTTTCCCAGGAATACCAGCGGCTACTTGCTGAACTTCGGGATCTTCGTCACAATAGATCAAAGCCCCTGAATCGGGAACCATCATCATGAAGATCAGGAACTGCTCAATGTAGTTTTCAAATGTCGGGAACACATTCATATGATCCCAGGCTATGCCGCTAACCAGGGCAATATCAGGTTTGTAGAGATGAAACTTGGGGCGCGGATCGAGGGCCGAAGTCAGGTATTCGTCGCCTTCAAAAACCATCACCCCTGCTTTTTCAGTCAGGCGCACCATTACATCGAACCCGTCGAGCTTCGCTCCTACCATAAAATCGGTATCCACATTACACTGTTGCAGAACGTGCAGGATCATTGCTGTAATCGTTGTTTTACCATGGCTTCCGCCGATTACGACCCGCAATTTATCCTTGCTTTGTTCGTAAAGGAATTCGGGATAGGAATAAATCTTCAGTCCCAGTTCTTTCGCTTTTGCCAACTCAGGGTTATCGCTGCGGGCATGCATGCCAAGTATTACCGAGTCGATGGATTGATCAAGCTTTGCAGGAAACCAGCCAAATTCAGGTGGTAACAAACCATACGAATCGAGACGGCTGCTTGCCGGGTCAAAAATTTCATCATCGGAGCCGCTTACCTGGTATCCTTTGAGATGCAATGCAATGGCCAGGTTGTGCATAGCGCTTCCGCCAATGGCTATAAAATGAACACGGGAATGATTCATAAAAATGTCGTTTACCTTTAGTTCGGCGAAGGTAAAACAGAAAGTCGAATCCTCCTTGCAAATCTGAAAGAATTGGCAGGCTGAAACGGCAAATTCATGAATGTGCATACCTTGAACCGTTTTCGCTGATAAGCCAGAATCAAAAAACCTATCTTTGCAGACTTTAAAAAGAAAGAAGTAATGGAGCTTTATGCCCTCACTGCCGATATCTGGAAAATGGATGGAGGAGTAGCATTCGGAGTTGTACCCAAATCGATATGGTCGCGCCTTCACCATGCCGATGAGAACAATGCCATTGATATTACAACACGCTGCCTCCTGGTAATTGACGGAGACAGGAAGATACTTATCGATACCGGCCTGGGCGATAAACGGAACGAAAAGTACTATGCTGTTCGTTACAGGCAGCCTGGTGTAAGCCTTCTCAATTCGCTTTCGAAAAAAGGAATCTCAGCTGAAGATATTACAGATGTCCTTTTCACTCACCTTCACGATGATCACGTTGGAGCGGCCACAAAGCTTAATGATGGAGGTGAGGTTGAATGTGTTTTCAGCAAGGCAATGTATTGGGTTTCGGCCAGCCACTGGCAATGGGCACTCCATCCCAATAAACGCGAAACCGCAGCTTATTTCGCCGACAATCTCCTGCCTTTGCTGGAAAGCGGCAGGCTCAACCTGCTTGAAGAAGGCGACCAGCCTTTTGCAAATATTGAACTGCGAGTATACAATGGTCATACACGGGGCCAGCTTATCCCTCTTATCAGATCAGGAAAACATACGGTGGTTTATATGGGTGATTTCATTCCTACACTTACAAATATTCCAATACCCTATATACCTTCGGTGGATATTGAACCACTTGTTACAATAGCCGAAAAGGAAGCTTTCCTGAATGAAGCTGCTGATAATACCTATGTGCTGATATTTGAACATGATGCAATTAACGAATGTTGTTATGTAACCCGCACTGAAAAAGGAGTGGTTGCAGGACCTTCGTTCAGATTAACCGATTTAGAATCACAGAATTATGGAAACACCTTATAATATTGAACTGCTCAACCAGCAGTGGGCAAATCTCTCAGCAGAACAGATTATAACCAATGCACTTGATTTGTTTGCTGATAAAATCACTTTTGCCACGAGCCTTGGTGCCGAAGACCAGGTAATTACCCGCATGCTTTCGAAAATCGACAAGTCGGCACAAATAATTACACTCGATACCGGGAGGGTGTTCCCCGAAACATACGACCTGCTGCACCGCACTGTAAACCGTTATGGCTTGCAGATTAAGGCCTGTTTCCCCGAAAGGGAACAGGTAGAAGAAATGGTAAATACCAAAGGTATAAACCTGTTTTACGAAAGCATTGAAAACAGGAAATTATGCTGCCATGTGCGTAAAATAGTTCCGCTCCGCAGGGCACTGAGCGGAACGGAAGCCTGGTTAACAGGCCTGCGGAGCGAGCAGTCCGTTACCCGGACCGAACTTAAGATCGTGGAATGGGATGCAGGCAACGGCCTTATTAAAATTAACCCTCTCCTTGAATGGAGCGAGGAAATGGTTTGGGATTATATTAAAACCCACGATATCCCGTATAATAAGCTCCATGACCAGGGTTTTCCTAGTATAGGCTGCCAGCCTTGTACACGCGCCATCGAAAAAGGCGAAGACCTGCGCGCAGGACGATGGTGGTGGGAAATGCCGAATAGCAAGGAGTGTGGGTTGCACGGGGGGAAGTAGAGGGTTTGTTGATGGGTTGAGGGGTTGAGGGGTTGAGGGGTTGAGGGGTTAGATCGGAAGAGC
>CAISRK010000080.1 GCA_903887815.1 uncultured Bacteroidales bacterium
CAGCAGTAAATTAAAAATTTGCACATAATATTTTCTGATAAATAACGTATTTTAATCGTTTTTCATCATCCATTCAGCTACTTTTTGCGCTTCCTCTTTTGAAGTGCCGCAGAACAGAATATCGGGCTTAAATCCGGCACAAACATCGGGCCGGGAAGGGTCAGTAAATATAGCACAGAGGTACTCATCAGTAAGATGGATACACCGCACTCCGGCTGGTTTGCCAGCAGGCATTCCGGGTATTGGTGAACTGATTGAAATAGTTATGCAGCATACGCCACATCCTGGGCGGCATTCCATACAGGGTTTGAGATTTAGGGTTTTGGGGTTAGGGCCGGAGGATTTTGGCTAAGAATTTTATAAGGAATCCGAAGAAAATATTCAGGAGCCAAAACCAGGAATATCAATCCCTGGTTGTTGGCTCCTGGATTTGGTTGGTTGATTGATTACAATTGAGGTCCGGCAGCAACTAATCGCTTACCTTCTTCATTATCCGTGTATTTAGCAAAGTTATCGATGAAGCGTTTTGCCAGATCGAGTGCTTTTTCATCCCAAACAGATGCCGGTTCATAGGTATCGCGGGGATCCAATACGGCCGGATTAACACCATGCAGTTCAGTCGGGACCTCGAGGTTGAAATACGGAATCATTTTTGTTGGTGCATGATCAATGGAACCATCGAGGATGGCATCAATAATTCCGCGGGTGTCTTTAATTGAGATGCGCTTTCCGCTTCCATTCCAGCCCGTGTTCACCAGGTAGGCTTTGGCACCGACAGCTTCCATCCGTTTTACTAGTTCAACAGCATATTTTGTAGGGTGCAGCGAAAGGAATGCGTTGCCGAAACAAGCTGAGAACGTTGGCTGCGGCGAGGTAACACCACGTTCGGTGCCAGCAAGTTTTGCGGTAAATCCTGAGAGGAAATGGTATTTTGTCTGGTCCTCAGTAAGTTTCGAAACAGGAGGCAAAACACCGAAAGCATCAGCGGTTAAGAAAATCACTTTGCTTGCATGACCGCCTTTTGAAACCGGTTTAACAATATTGTCGATATGGTAGATAGGGTAGGAGACACGTGTATTTTCTGTTTTTGACCCATCAGCAAAATCGATTCCGCCATCTTCGTGAACGGTTACATTTTCGAGCAATGCATCGCGGCGGATGGCATGGAAAATATCAGGTTCATTCTCTTCGCTCAGGTTGATGCATTTTGCATAGCAGCCTCCTTCGAAATTGAAAATTCCTTCGTCGTCCCAGCCATGCTCGTCGTCACCAATCAGCTGGCGTTTCGGATCGGCCGAAAGAGTTGTTTTTCCTGTGCCCGAAAGCCCGAAGAAGATTGCTACATCACCTTCTTTTCCTTTATTGGCGGAACAATGCATTGATGCTATCCCTCGCAAAGGCAGGTAATAATTCATCATCGAGAAAATCCCTTTTTTCATCTCACCACCATACCATGAACCTCCAATGAGTTGCATGCGTTCGGTTAAGTTAAAAACAACAAAATTCTCCGAATTAAGTCCCATCGACTGCCAATCCGGATTTGAGGTCTTTGATGCATTAAGTACAATGAAATCCGGTTTAAAGCCATGAAGTTCGTCTTCCGTAGGACGGATAAACATGTTTTTTACAAAATGTGCCTGCCAGGCCACTTCAACAATAAACCTAACTTTCAGACGTGTATCAGCATTTGCGCCGCAGAAAGCATCAACTACATACAATTTTTTACCCGAAAGTTCCTTCTGTGCAATCCCTTTCAGATGGTTCCAAACTTCAGGTGAAACAGGCTTGTTATCGTTTTTGCCTATGGTCGACCACCAGACCGTATCCTCTGAAACAGAGTCCTTAACGATATACTTGTCTTTTGGAGAACGGCCTGTAAATATGCCAGTATACACATTTACTGTGCCAAGGTTCGATACCTGGCCGCGTTCGAATCCTTCGAGCGCAGGGTCTGTTTCGTGTTTGAAAAGTTCTTCGTAACCGAGATTGTAATATACCTCGTTAACACCTGTTATTCCATATTGTTCTAAATCGATGGAATGACCGGGCCTGTTTACTGCATTTGCCATGTTTCTAAAAAGTTGAAGAAGTTAGTATGATGGGTTAGTAAATATGCGACAAAAAACCATATATTGCCAGGATTATCCGGACA
>CAISRK010000081.1 GCA_903887815.1 uncultured Bacteroidales bacterium
AATTCTTTATCAATACGCGGATATTTGCCATACATTCCCTGTATATATCCCAGCGAGGCAAGTTTAACGAGGTTACGGTAACCGGTTGTATTTTTTGCCAACAAAAGCTGGTGGCATCGCTGATCCTTTTCGCCACCACCGAATTTTTTACGGTGACGGTCCTCGACAAGGTAAAATTCGCAGCCAAGAATAGGTACAATTTTGGGAGTGCCACTTTTGCCGTTGATTTTTTCGGCTTCGGCTATAAATTGGTATGCCCCGAACATATTGCCATGATCAGTAAGTGCAATACCCGGCATATTATCGGCCTGGGCTTTTTTGAACATGGCAGGAATTTCGGCTGCCCCGTCGAGTAACGAAAATTGTGAGTGTACGTGTAAATGGCTGAATTTAGGCATGCAAAACTTGATTATCAATCCTTTACCATATCGGTCTGGAATCTGCTAAGATACCTGTTTTACTACAGAAGCCTGTACTGTGTTGATAAAAAATAGTAATTAAAACGCCCAAAACCCAGTGTTCGGACGGTCAGGCAGATACACATATCAGGGACGAAACATGCTGTAATAAATCTGTTATCCGATAAAAATGCCTGCAAATTTGCTGCTTTTTATACATTCAGCAGTTGAGATTATGAAATCATACTTCCACTTTAACCATGCAAAATGAAACCTGTTCAGAATCATATTTTTGTATTTATTCTTGTTTTCCCATGGCAATTGAATCAATAAGCGTCATATATAGTGGCTTGACGCTGGTTCTTGATCCCAGCGGGGGACTTTTGTAAATGCCGGTTTCGTTGCTCAATGGAACTTTATTTACAAACTTTCTTATCCCTGGACTGATTTTACTGGTTTTAGTCAGTTTGTTCCCCATAATGTTAATTTACTCAATACTGGTAATGCCGGCCTTGTCTGTGATGGACAAGCTGAATATTTACAGGTCTTACCATTGGGCATGGTCCTATACACTTGAAAATTCGATCATACTCGTTTCATTGATAAATATACAACTGATAATACTGAACCATTGAGAAGCTATGCATGGAATTGCAGGGTTTTGGGGCACACTCATCCTGGTTTTGTTATTGACACCTCCCGTAAAAAGGATTTAGAGGATCAACCAGGATTAAGATTCAAAAAATACAATACATCCATTACCGGCAAACGTTAATTTGTTGGAAAATAAGCGAAGCAAAGCTACTTCAAAATAATATATTTCATTGGACTTTATACAAAACGATCATTGTGCATTTTGTGGTTTCTTTGCGCCTTTTGTGTTATAACTATAGCACTAAGTTTCACAAAGAAGGCACCAAGAACCACGAAGAAGTTTTGCTGAAACGCATAGATGAAAACAATTTACCATTATTTTAATGTTTTACACCTGCAATGCTTTGAAAATCAAAATTAACAATCTATCTTTGCACCCTTAAAATAAAAACCTGGAGATATTTATAAGTATTTATCTGACAAGGCTTTACAAATAATCAACTAATAAATTCAAATTAAATGGCAACAAAGATGAGATTACAGCGATTTGGGAAAAAAGGCCAGGCCTATTTCCATATCGTGATTGCTGATGGTCGTGCACCACGTGACGGACGTTTTATTGAAAAAATTGGCACCTACAATCCTATTACCAGGCCAGCCGACATTCAGCTTGATTTTGACCGCGCCCTTTATTGGGTAAAAACAGGCGCCGAGCCTACCGAAACCGTTGAGGCTATCCTTCGTTACACAGGCGTAGCTTACATGTACCACCTGCTTAAAGGCGTTGCTAAAGGTGCAATGACCGAAGAACAGGCCCAGGCAAAATTCGAAGAATGGAAGTCGGTGAAGACCGGTAAGATTGAAAGCGCAAAGAAAGATATCCATTTGAAGTCGAAAACCGACGACAAAAAACGCTTCGAAGCTGAAGTAAAAGTCAACCAGGCAAAATCCGATGCATTGGCTAAGAAATTAGCTGCCGAGGCAAAGAAAGCTGCCGGTATTGTTGAAGTTGAAGCAGAAGAAGTTGCTGAAGTTGCCGAAGAAGTTGCTGTTGAAGCTGCTCCTGAAGTAGTTGCCGAAGTCGCTGTTGAAGCCGCACCTGAAGTAGTTGCTGAAGTTGCTGTTGAAGCTGCTCCTGAAGTAGTTGCCG
>CAISRK010000082.1 GCA_903887815.1 uncultured Bacteroidales bacterium
CTTGCCGACATACTCCCCGAACTCGACCTGGTGCTTATTATGTCAGTCAACCCGGGATTTGCAGGACAGAAGTTTATTGAAAACACCTACCAGAAAATCCATACGCTGAAGCAAATGATTCTGGCTACAGGCAAAAATATTCTCATCGAAGTAGATGGCGGAGTTGACCTCGATAATTCAGGAAAATTAATCCAGGCCGGTGCCGATATCCTGGTTGCAGGTAATACTGTGTTTTCTTCCCCCAACCCTCTGGAAACAATAGTGAAATTAGCAGCAGCAAAGTAGTTGCGATTTAGGATTAATTCAGATAAGCATTCTGATCATTCGGAATACAGCTAATCGCCGAATTGTCACATTGTCGAATTGTCGAATCCCGTATTTCTCCTTTAAAACTGCAGCAAATTGCGTGTTTTACTTAAATTTTAAAATTAAGATTGCTGATTCCATTTATGGTATATATTTGCATATAATCCAATACACGCATAATCTATGAGTAATGTGTTCACAGGACTAAGCCCTGAAAAAGTCTGGTTTTATTTCAGCGAGATCTGCAAAGTGCCGCATCCATCAAAAAAGGAAAAGCTGATTACCGAATATATAATAAGTGTCGCCCGCAAACTGAATCTCGAAAATGAGTTGGACGAAACAGGCAATATCCTGATTCGCAAACCTGCAACAAAAGGATATGAGAATTATCCGGTTGTTGTTCTGCAAAGCCATATCGATATGGTTTGTGAAAAAAACAGTGACACCTATCATGATTTCGACAACGATCCGATTTTACCACGCGTTGATGGTGATTGGGTGAAAGCAACAGGAACAACCCTCGGAGCTGACGATGGAATAGGAGTTGCCATGCAACTTGCTATACTCGAAGCCACTTATATTGAGCACGGGCCTCTCGAAATGCTCTTTACAGTTGATGAAGAAACCGGTCTTACAGGTGCCAAAGGTCTTAAAGCAGATTTCCTGAAAGGAAATATACTACTGAACCTCGATTCGGAAGATGAAGGTGAATTATTTATCGGTTGTGCCGGAGGCCAGGATACCAAGGTATTAATGGGCTATTCTCGAGTAGCAGTGAATTACGATTTTGCAGGTTTTCAGATAAAGGTTACCGGCCTCCAGGGAGGACATTCAGGTGATGATATTAATAAAGGCCGCGGAAATGCAGTCAAAATTTTAAACAGGCTGCTGTGGACCGCTAGTCATCTGTTTGAAGTACGCATTTCAGAAATTGACGGTGGCAACCTGCGAAATGCTATTGCCCGCGAAGCTTTCGCCAATATTATTGTGCCCAACCGATTCAGTGCCGATTTTATTAAATATGTCAAACAATTCAATTCAATTCAAAAATCGGAGTTCAGGATAAACGAACCGGGACTGCTTATTAGTTACCAACCCACTGAGTTGCCTTCGTTCCTTATCGACCTTTCCACCCAGGAGCGACTTCTCAACGCTTTGTATGCCTGTCCGCACGGAGTAATTGCTATGTCGGCCGATGTACCAAACTTCGTTGAAACATCTACCAATCTTGCTTCGGTTAAAATGACCGATAAGGTCATCGAGATTGGCACAAGTCAGAGAAGCTCTTCGGAACACGGCAAACAGGATGTTCTGAATATGGTGGAAAGCGTTTTCAGGCTGGCTGGTGGAAAAATAACGCATAACGACGGGTATCCCGGCTGGACTCCTAATCCAAAATCGCCAATTCTTGATGCTACGCGTGCAGCATATATAAAACTCTTTGGTACTGAGCCAAAAGTTCTGGCAATACATGCCGGCCTCGAATGCGGTCTGATAGGTGAACAATATCCCGGGATCGATATGATTTCGTTTGGTCCGACCATCAAAGGAGCCCATTCGCCTGACGAAAGGCTTGAAATTGCTACTGTGCAGCGTTTCTGGGATCTTACATTGGAGGTACTTAAAAACATACCATATTGATACTGAAATAGGATTCAATCTATAATGATAAAGGCAGCCATAAAAAGCTGCCTCTTTCATTATAACATATGTCTCTACGCTGATCAGATCTAAACAAATCAATAATTACATCCCCACATTAAATCCAACCCTGAAAACAGGATTTGTATAAGGTGAATTTGGAGTATCGTTTAAATTCCACAAAACCTCAATATACATGCCGGAATTTGCCCCGAAATATTGCATATATCCACCCCCGACAAAGAAACTGTTAAACTGTTCCATATAGGTTGGATATCCTGGAGTTGAAGTATTATAGAACAGTGTTTCGTATTCAACATGTGCAAAGACGCTCTGTATTATAGTATACCGGGCAAATATACTGCCACCATAAACATTTGAAGCCAAATCCAAATCCGGTCCGTAATAGTTATTGTAACGGTAATACTTATATGTCGGACTGACCCCGATACCAAGTTTGGGTGTAACTTTATATCCAACCAAGGGCGAAAGTTCGATAAGTGTTGCTGAGCCAAACTGAAGACCGAAGCCGCCCCCGTAAAATAATCGCGATCTAAAATCAGGTTTTTTCTCCTTGTTTTCGTTTGTAAACTGTCCGTGAACCGGAGCACTGAAAAGAAACAAAACAAGGCTGAATACGCCTATATATATATAATGAATAAAAACAAATCGGTGCTGCATAGATTTTCAGGCTTAAAAACAATTGTAAAGTAACATATTTTTGATCAAACTCAGGCAAAAATAAAATACTTTATTTTATATCCTCTTGTTCCACTGATCTTTATATGTAATTTCATATTTATTTGCATATTAGTGTTGCGGGTATTAAAAAGATTTATACTTTTGCACCCTCCTAAAGGAGAAAGTTCATTGAATGCAAAATACTGAAACAGCTCAAAACCCAGGAAGTTATAATCATAAAATACTGGTTAAAAGCATTTTGAAAATAACATATACATTATTTGTATGACCACTTGTTAGTTTTAACATTTATAGTATCTTTGCAGCCCCGTTTAGCTTAACTGAAATTTCTTGATAAATTTGTTAAAAATATATTAAGAAATAGTTGCAGGAGTAAAAAAAGGTATTACCTTTGCACTCCCAATCACGACAAGAAGTTCTAAGTTGGGAAACACAAAATGAAATGATCGGCCTGAAAAGGCAACCTATAGATCACCAAGTTCTTTGAAAGACTGAAGTCAAAACATAAAGCAGCGAATATCCCCTGTTCAAATACAATTTGACAGTGAAGAAACAATCTGAGACATTTAAGATCAACTTACTATGGAGAGTTTGATCCTGGCTCAGGATGAACGCTAGCGGCAGGCTTAATACATGCAAGTCGTACGGGATCCGAGGTAGCAATACTTTGGTGAGAGTGGCGCACGGGTGCGTAACACGTATGCAACCTACCTATAACCGGGACACAACCTCGAGAAATTGTGGCTAATATCCCATAACACTGCGAAATGGCATCATTTTGCAGTTAAAACTCCGGTGGTTATAGATGGGCATGCGCGACATTAGCTAGTTGGTGAGGTAACGGCCCACCAAGGCTACGATGTCTAGGGGTTCTGAGAGGATTATCCCCCACACTGGTACTGAGACACGGACCAGACTCCTACGGGAGGCAGCAGTAAGGAATATTGGTCAATGGGCGCAAGCCTGAACCAGCCATGCCGCGTGAAGGACGAAGGCCCTATGGGTTGTAAACTTCTTTTGTACGGGAAAAAACCACCGGTCGTGTATCGGTGCTGATGGTACCGTAAGAATAAGCATCGGCTAACTCCGTGCCAGCAGCCGCGGTAATACGGAGGATGCAAGCGTTATCCGGATTCATTGGGTTTAAAGGGTGCGCAGGCGGAATAATAAGTCAGCGGTGAAAGCCTACAGCTTAACTGTAGAACTGCCATTGATACTGTTATTCTTGAGTGTTGTTGAGGTAGGCGGAATGTGTCATGTAGCGGTGAAATGCTTAGATATGACACAGAACACCGATCGCGAAGGCAGCTTACCAAGCAACAACTGACGCTCATGCACGAAAGCGTGGGGATCAAACAGGATTAGATACCCTGGTAGTCCACGCCGTAAACGATGATCACTCGATGTTGGCGATACACAGTCAGCGTCTTAGCGAAAGTATTAAGTGATCCACCTGGGGAGTACGGTCGCAAGATTGAAACTCAAAGGAATTGACGGGGGCCCGCACAAGCGGAGGAGCATGTGGTTTAATTCGATGATACGCGAGGAACCTTACCTGGGCTCGAACGTAGTGTGACTAAGTGTGAAAGCATTTATTTCTTCGGAACAGACTACGAGGTGCTGCATGGTTGTCGTCAGCTCGTGCCGTGAGGTGTTAGGTTAAGTCCTGCAACGAGCGCAACCCCTATTCTTAGTTGCCAGCATGTCATGATGGGGACTCTAGGAAAACTGCCTACGCAAGTAGTGAGGAAGGCGGGGATGACGTCAAATCAGCACGGC
>CAISRK010000083.1 GCA_903887815.1 uncultured Bacteroidales bacterium
GGCTATGGGCATGGTAAACCATGTAACCTTCGGTAGTTCCGAAACTCTCTTCCACAACTTTGCATACCTCCTCTCCTACTTCGTAGCAGCACGGGCCGATTGACGGACCAACGCCGGCAATAATATCAGCCGGGTTACAGCCGAAATGATCCGCCATTTTACGAACGGTGCTGGCAGCAATATGCTGAACGGTTCCCCGCCAGCCTGCATGTATAACTGCAATCACATTCTTCACCGGGTCGTACAAAAGCAAGGGGACACAATCGGCTACCATAACCATCAGACAGATACCCGCCAGGTTTGTGATGGTTGCATCGGTGCGCGGATTATGGAGCAGGGCACCACTTTCGATTGCAGCCTGGTCGATTATTTTTACATCGCCGCTGTGAACCTGGCTGGCATATAAAAAATTACCGGCAGCTATGCCGGTTTCGCTGGCCAGCAAATGCCTGTTGGCAACAACATGTTCGGGTATATCGGCCGTGTGAAGCCCCAGGTTCAGGCTGTCGTATGGATGCAGGCTGCTGCCTCCGAAGCGTGTAGTAACAAAATGAAGCAGGCCCGGAACCCTTGCCAGGTTTTCAAACTCATAAAGATGTACTCGGCCTTCTCTGCTTTTCATTACCCGGAGTAACTAAATATCAAAAGTATTAAAATTGAAGCTTACCCGGATGATTTCTTTTATACGTTGTTTCCGGCCGAAGATGCAAGACGTTAATTAACAAGGTTTAACATTAATTAACTGCCGGCACGAATATTCCATAGCTTTGTCACTTATTTTTGAATCGAAATTCTACGAATCCTAACCCCAAATAACCATTCTATGAAAACCGGAACCAAAATTAATTTCCTTATGCTTTCACTGGCCCTGGCCGGGTTCATGCTCCTGTCACAGGGCAGTTTTGCCCAGCTGAAACCAGGCGGAAAGGGCGAAGGCAAGAAGACTGTTACTGTTCGCATTACCACCGAAACCGACGGTAAAGTGGTTAAGATCGATACAACTTTTGTTACCGAAGGCAACTTTGATGAAGATGCTTTCCTGACCGAAAAAAAGGTATTAAAAGAGGCTCAGGAACAGGGCACCGCAACCGAAAAGCAGGTTATAATCCGCCGTTCCGGGCCCAAAGAGGTCACCTACACCGATTCGGACGGAAATTCGCCTGATACAATTATTATCAACGACGGACGCATAATTATCTTTAATGATAAAAACGAAAGGCCTGATATGCAGATTCGCACGCCTCATACCGGGATGCCCAATGAATTTAATATGGCTTATGGATTCCCTCCTATGCAAGGTCCGGGGTTCGAACATATGATGCAGGGAATGATGCGCTCGATGGGGCTTGATAATATGATGCCCTTCGGCGAACTGGATAATATCGTGGTTAAAAAGAAACACAATGGCAAGAAAGTAATTATTTCGTTCAAGGACTGCGACAAAGCTTGTTGCGGACACAAATGCGGCGATAACAGGCAGGAAAAAGTGCTTATATACAAAAACGATGAACAGGGTATGGCGCCTCAGAATGAGGAAAGATATGTGATTGATGGCGACAATGGCGAAAAAATCATTATCCTCAAAAATGTGGAAACCAATGGCAACGAAAAAACTGTTACTATCAAAGCCGATGTTGATAAATCAGCTCCGGAAAAACAGGAGAAAAAGGTGATCATCATAAAAAAGGAAGACATCAAATAGGGATACTTTAAACCATCCGCATGGAAAAAGCCCGTGACCACTGGTGGTCCCGGGCTTTTAATTTGAGCTGATTATCAATTGTTTTACCCGTTCCGGCTCAATGAAAACCTTCGTTACCGGATGTATTCCCTGGCTATTCTTTTTTTTAGAGACTAATAATTCGACCCTGATTTCAAATAAATCAGGATTCGTTACCGGCGAAAGATCCAAATAATAATTGACGGTATACCCCGAAATAATGTTCAGCTTTATTTCACTTGTAATGGCCATGCCGAAAAAGAATATTTATCAATCTTTTAACTATATTTGTAGTATCATTCTTTTCACCTTCTGACGATTCAAATTCTCATCCATCGCGTCCGATTTTTTTGATTTCCTTTTTATAGAATATCTTATTTACCACTAAAATCGTGCTTAAGCACTTTAATAGTATTGCGCTTACTTATCTGATAAGTTCAAAACATAATCTCTATTCAATGATTAAGAAAGGTAATGGGCTTAAAAATAGTTCGATTGTACGGGCGGAGGCTGAACAACTTTGGTCGCAGCGGCAATTGCAAACTGCGGCACCTGTCACTGAAAGGGAGGCGCTCCGTCTTTTCCACGAGTTGGAGTTACACCAGATTGAACTTGAATTGATTGTTGAAGAGCTTAAAACCCAAAATAAAGAGCAAAAGGTGCGTGTTGAGGAATTAATGCAGGCCAATTTAGAAAAGGAAAACCAGGTGAATTTATTAAAAGAGGCAAACGAAAGATTCCTGCTAATTACCAGGCAGGTTCCCGGAGTTGTGTATCAATACCGGCTAAGGCCCGACGGCACCTCCTGTTTTCCTTATGCGAGTGAGGCGATCAACCGGATTTACCGTGTGTCCCCCGAAGAAGTTCGCGAAGACGCGTTAAAGGTCTTTATTAATCTACACCCGGATGATCTTGAGGGTGTTGCTTCTTCAATACAGGAGTCAGCAAAAAACTTAACCCCCTGGCAGCATGAATACCGGGTTAAATTTGACGATGGTTCAATCAACTGTTTGTATGGTGATGCACGGCCTCAGCTTGAAGCAGATGGATCCATCTTATGGCACGGCTTTATCACCGATATTACACAACGGAAGAAAACGGAGGAAGCGCTCAGGCAGAGTGAAGAACGTTACCGGACCTTAGTGGAGCGTTCACCCATTGCGAATGTAGTACACCGTGATGGGACTGTTATTTTTGTTAACACAGCGACCATCCGGATGTTCGGAGTAACAACTGCTAATCAGCTCCTGGGCACATCGATCTATGAGTGGACACCTCCCGATTTTCATCAGCTTGTCGCCAAGCGCACAAAAGAAGTGATGCAAAGTGGTGAGAGCAATCGGCCTATCGCGATTCCATTTGTACGACCTGACGGGAAAGCAGGTTATGCGGAGATCCAGAGTACGTCAATTATTTTCAATGGATTTCCGGCTGTTCATATGGCGATGAACGATATTTCGGAGAGGAAGGATGCAGAGAGAAAACTGCTTGAGAGTACGCACCATTACCAGACTCTTGTGAATTCTGCCAGCATTGGTATTATTGTGGTTCAGGATGAAAGACTGAAATTCACAAATCCGAAGTTTGTTGAATTGTCGGGATACTCCGAAACGGAACTCCTTTCAATGCCTATTATGGAGTTAGTACATAAAGATTATAAACAATCAATATTAAACACGTACCTCAAATATTTGACGAGTGAGCCGATTGGTTATAGTTTCAGGTTCCGGATGTTGAAACGGGATTTGAGCATCAGATGGATCGAACTGTATTCAATTAAAATTGATTGGCAGGGAGAACCTGCGACTTTAAACTTTATTACCGACATTCATGAACGTATTCTTTCCGAATATCAAGTAAGTCACCTGGTGGATCGTTTTACTCTGGCCGTCAGGGCGGGGGATATAGGAATTTGGGAATTAGATATTGTAAAGAATCTGTTGGTATGGGATGATAAAATGTTTGATCTTTACGGGATCGAAAAGGACAGGTTTGGTGGTGCCTTCGAATCCTGGCTCTCAGCCGTTCATCCTGAAGATGCCTCCAGAGCAGAGAATGCCATCCAAAAGGCGTCAACCGGCGAAAAAGAGTATGATATCGAATTCAGGGTAATATGGCCTGATGGCTCCATTCACCATATCAAAGCACTGGGACAGGTTCAGCACGATGAATCCGGGAAAGCATTGCATATGTATGGGACCAATTATGATATCACCCAACAAAAGGAAATAGAACAATCATTGATCCTGGCCCTGAAGAATGCGGAGGCCGCAAATAAATCAAAATCGGAATTCCTGGCCAATATCAGCCACGAATTTCGTACACCACTCAGCGGGGTTATTGGCTTTACCGATCTGCTGCTTAATACATCATTGGATTATATCCAGGAACAATATGCCCGTGCTGCAAACAGATCGGGTCAATCCTTATTGGAAATCATCAACAGCATTCTCTACTATATTAAACTTGAAAGCGGAACGACCGTAATTGAAGCTGTACAGACTGATATTGTTGAGCTTGTTGAAAAGAAGTTTGATCGCTTTAAACAAAATGCGAATCTGGAAAACATGAACCTGATCCTTACCATACAAAAGGACATACCCCGCTATGTTTATATCGATCCGGAAAAAGTCAGGCAGATTTTAGCAAACCTTCTGGCTAATGCTTTAAAATTTACTTCTTCGGGTGAAGTGGAGCTCAAATTATCGTTTACAGAACTGGATGGCATCAGTGGCGAGCTTCATTTTTCAATCCGTGATACCGGCATCGGGATCAGTGCTGAGCAGCAAAAAGAACTTTTCAATGTATTTTCACAGGCCGACAATTCAACAACGCGTAAATTCGGCGGGATTGGTCTTGGCCTGAGTGTTTCTGTTCTACTGGCGAGGCTTATGGGGAGTGAGATTAAACTTAGCAGCGAGATTGACAAAGGATCCGTTTTCTCTTTTACAGTTACGGTAAATTATAATGCTGAAAGGGAAATGACCGGTAATAAACCGGCATCCGTAAAACGGGTGCTGATGATTGATGACAATACAATACGTCGGCAGGCCGTCAGTAAGTTGGTTAATGATTGGGGCATTGAGTTTGCCGGTGTTGATGACTGGCTCTCAGCTGTTAGTCTGCTCGAAACAGCAAATCCATTCGATGCAATCCTCGTCGAATACAAATTGCAGAATCTTAACGGAAAAGATACCATACGCATGATCTGGAAAAACCTAAGTTTTACAATTAAAGAACTCCCTTTTATCCTGCTTTGCAGCCCGGCTGATAAATTGGAAATCAGGAAACCACCTAATAATTTTGGACTGCCCGTAAATCTCTGTGAACGGGAAAATCCGAAAGAGCTTTTCCGGTGCCTGGACAGCCTGAACCTGGAACCAGCCCTGCCCTATGAACCCGAAGGTTTTCGCGAAAGCGAAAATCTGGCGATAACGAATGTGGTATCGCCTGTAATCCTGGTAGCTGAAGACGTATACATGAACATGCTACTGATTACCAGCGTATTAAAAATGAATATTCCCGGGGTTGTCATCCTGATGGCTGAAAATGGGCGGGAAGCCTATGAATCGGCAATCCTCAATAAACCGGATCTGATCCTCATGGACATTCAGATGCCTGAATGGTCGGGGATTGAGGCAACAGTTGAGATCAGGAATTGGGAAAAACTGAATGGAGGCCATATACCGATTGTTGCGTTAACTGCAGGTTTCGACAGGCAGTCGTGCATGGTAGCCGGCATGGATGAATTTATGTTCAAACCATTTAACCAGGATAAGCTTAATGGCTTGCTCTCGAAGTACCTGAAAAGGTTTTTACCTGCTAATAAGTAAGTTTATACCCTCAAGTTCCGAAAAATGGATTGGCCATTCGTTGTTTAAGTAAGGCAAAAAGCCCGGAACCACTGCTGGTTCCGGGCATTTTGATTGAAGTCAGTCACGGTATTATTTCCCTAAGACTTCTTCAAGTTTTTTCATAAGATCTTTACCACGGAGACTGCTTTCTATAATTTTTCCTTCTTTGTCGATCAGGAAGTTTGCAGGAATCGAACGTACTCCGTAAAGTTTTGCAGCAGCATTATCCCAACGGACCAGGTCGCTTACATGAGTCCATGTGAGACCATCCTTGGCAACAGCAGCTTCCCATTTCGCTTTGTCATCATCGAGCGATACGCCAAGAACCGTAAATCCTTTGCTGTTAAATTTCTTGTAAGCAGCTACCACGTTCGGATTCTCAGCCCTGCACGGACCACACCACGATGCCCAGAAATCGACCAGTACAATTCTTCCTCTAAAACTGCTTAGTGCAATAGGTTTCCCGGTCGAATCATTCATGGTAAAATCAGGAGCCGGCTTACCGGGTTCAACGTTTGCAAGTATTACCTCCCGCTCGGCCAGTTTTTTTACATAGGACGAATTGGCAATGGAAGGATCCATAGCCTTATTTATTTGCTGTAAATCGGCAAGGGTAAATGCCCATGCGTTGCTAAGCACAAGGTATGGGGAAACAACGCTCTTGCCATTTTTCAAAGCGAAATCCTTAATAAATACAGGTAAGGCATTCTGCTCTGCATCAAGGGCATCGCTGAAGGTTTTCATTGCAACGGTATCCTTTGTTTCCTTAGCTTTCATATATTTAGCATAGAGCCCATCCATTTTTGCCTCCGAAGCAGTTTCTTCTTTCTGGTAAACGCCATACAGGTCCTGTGCTGCTGAACCGTTAACTGTCGATTTGTCGAGACTGTCGGCATACGCTTTTATACCAATTGCCGAATTTTCAACAAAGAAAGGAAACCTGTCGCCGGCGCCTTTCAGGCTGAAGTAAAACATTTCGGGTAAATCGACCTTCCCTGTGAATGTAAACTTCCCGTCTTTTACTTTTACTGAATCAACCCCGGTCATTTTACCTTCTGACCGTTTTTCGAGCAGTACCCACCCGGTATCAGCGCCGGTGATGGTGCCGTCAATAGTGTATCCGCCTGTTTTTTTATTGTTGCACGAAATAACTGTTAATAGAACAGCTACTACTATGCCGCCTGCAAGTAATTTTTTCATAATTATATTTAGAATTAATTTGATGCAAAAGTATATTTTTTGGTTTTACCAACACAGAAAAGATTCTCTAATCATCACCGGAAAATAACGGGAAACAAATTAAATGTCGATCATATATATAAAACCAGATATTAATACTAAATTTGTGTAATCACATCCTGGTTATCGAATCAAACAAATCAATCAGGTATGTAGTTTACTGCCTTTACGCACCGTGAATAGTTCGTTTACGTTTCAATTTTTACCGGGTGGAAGTAGAACAATTTGTTTCCATTCAAAATCGGATGATTTCATATTTATTGATTCATTAAAAAAACGCCCTATGAAACCACTCGTTATCTTATTCGGCTTTTCAATTGTAGTCAGTTCATGTACGCAGGTAAAAAAAGGCCAGCCGGAAACGGTTTGTATAAAGGATGCAAGCGGCAGTGTTGTGTGCACCGACAGTGCCGGTGCTGCCCAGCTTACTCCTAATCCGGTTATAATCCCTGATTCTGTTATCGAATACCCTGATACAGCACAAGTTGAATTGTCTTTAAAAATGAAAGATATTCCGTTAAAAAAAATCAGCGAAACGCAATCGCCGGGCAAACGGTTTCTGAATGATGTAAAAACAACTATCAAAACAGGCGTAAAAGGGAAGGAAATTAAAGGAGCAAAGAGCCCGGTATTTACCGAAGCCAAGCCAAACATAAAACCTGCCGGGTACCCCACGTTTAAAAAAGTAGCTCCTTTAAAGCTTTCCGAATCCGGCACCTATGATATTCAGCACATCGATGAGCGGGCCCAGGATATTTGCTGGGCCAAGGATGGGTCGGCTTGGATTGCCAGCGGTCTTGAAATTTCGCACATCAATGGCGACTATATGGAATCGTATAGTGCAGCTCAGGGAGCATTAAAATCGGCCACAAATGTTGAAATTGACAACCTCGGAAATGTTTGGTCGGCATACGATGGGGCATCTTATTTTGATGGCAGGTATTTCTATTCATTTTCGAAGAAGGAAGGGTTTACCAACCATGGCGTTTACACTATATTCAAGGACTCAAAAGGGCAATTGTGGTTCGGGACCCGCGGTGATGGAATATATTGCTACAACGGAAAAGGTTTTTTGCACTATGGAAAGGACCAAGGGGTAAGGGCAATTGGAGTAGCTTCCATTGAGGAAGATAAAGACGGGAATATGTGGTTTGGCACCGAGGGCGGCGGGTTATTGAAATTCGACGGGCAAACCTTTGTAAAATACTCTGTCGAAGACGGTTTGCCATCGACTTATGTTTACGCAATTTATGCGGCTCCGGACGGGAAAATATGGTTAGGACATTACCTGGCCGGGATAAGCATGTTAAACCACGATACTTTAACCACCTATGATTTTGGAGCACAAATGGGTTCACCTGTATTCAGCCTTATGGGAACAGAAAAGAATAAGCTCTTAATCGGAACTGTAGGTTCCGGCTTATTCCTTTATGATGGCAATAAGTTCGAAAAAATAGACAAGGAAGCGGGTTTGAGCGAAACAATAATTATGAAACTTACACGCGATCCGGACAAAAACGTATGGGCTCTGGGAGCAAGAATGAACCGGTTAAGGCTTGAAGAATTCAATTATATTCCCATTCCCGGCACACAAGGGGTTTACCCGATCGACAAGGATAAGCGGCTCATTCTTAACCTGGAAAAATATACATACCTCGAAAAGGACAAGGCTGTAACCTATACAGGCATTGGTTTTAAAACGAATGGTGTTGCCAGGGATGACCAGGGACGCTTATGGTTCTCCAATTGGTGTGAAGGAATCGGCGTTATTGAACAGGGTAAAATAAAATCAGTACTTGTCGACGGCAAATCGGGTTGGGGGTGTTTTGGCTATGTAGGAAATGGAGTAGGCGGGGATATCTGGTTTTCATCCTGGACTTATTCATTGCTACGGCTACAAAAGGATAAATTGATAGGGTATGGGGAAAATCCGGCATTTTCCGATTTAGGCGGAATAAACACGACCTTTTGCGATCCTAAGGGAAACATGTGGATTGGAGCAAGCAATAGTGGCCTGGTGAAATACGACGGAAAGCATTTTTTCAGGTTCCCGGTTTTGGATAGTATCGTAAGGGAAAATGGTGCAATTGGAATTAGCGCTATAGCCTCTGATGCAAATGGCACTTTATTCGTTTCATACCTGGGAGCCGGGATTGTAACTTATGATGGGAAGCATTTTAAATTACACAATGCAGGAGATCTGAAAATCGGAACCGGGGCCGACATGACTGAAACCGGCCTGCAGGAATTCATGAAAGCTGACCGGAAAGGCCGTATCTGGGCGATCCTGAATGGGAAATTAACCTGCATTCAAAATGGAAAGCGAACACAAATCGGGCCGGCTGATGGCTTGTTATTTACACCTGTTTCGTATTCGTTCGACGACGATGGTACCATGTGGTTCAGTAACGAAGAAATGACCGGTTCGGTAAATGTAGAACACCTGCTCGAAGTAAAAAAACCACCTGTCGTCAGCATAACGAAACTAAATATCTTCGAACATGAAATTGATTACAGGAGTTTGCAGGATTCGATCCGCAAAAAACGAAACTGGGTCCTTCCTGAGCAAAATATTAACCTCGCGACACTTAAATTCGACAGCATACTGAATTTTAAACTTTTACCCCACAATATTACGTTTCCATACGATATTAACCAGCTAACCCTGGTTTACGGAACAGCCGATTTAAATATACAAGGGAAGGTAAAGTTCAGCTACCGCCTGGCAGGCTATGATAATACCTGGTCGGTTCCTACCGAAGAACGAACTGCAAACTACCGGAAGCTTTCGTCGGGGGATTATACATTTGAGGTTAAGGCCAGACTGCTGAACGGCGACTTCGGAGAAATAACAAGTTACAGTTTCAGTATAACTCCTCCCTGGTGGCAGACCTGGTGGGCACGCACATGCTATGGACTTATGGCAGTGCTGCTTATTTTAATATATAACCGTTGGCGTGTTGCAATTTTCAAAAAACGTCAGGAAGAACTGGAAACAGAGGTTGAGGTTGCCACCTCCGAAATCCGGAAACAGAAAGATGAAGCCGAAACCCAAAGGGCAAAAGCTGAAAAATCAGAGAAGTTCAAACAACAGTTCCTGGCTAATATGAGCCACGAGATCCGGACTCCCATGAATGCGGTTATGGGAATGACCAGCCTTGTTTTAGGCACTCCACTCGAGGAAAAACAACGATTTTACCTCGAAGGAATCAAAAAATCGAGCGACAACCTGCTTCATATTATTAACGATATACTGGATCTTTCAAAAATCGAGGCCGGTAAAATGGAATTGGAGCATATCGACTTTTCAATCCGTGACCTGGTCGAACAGGTAAAACAAACACTCCGCCACCGGGCCGACGAAAAAGGACTCGAACTGATCGTTATGATAAAGCCGGATGTTAACGATGTTCTATTGGGTGATCCGGTACGCCTCAACCAGGTACTGATTAACCTTGCCGGGAATGCGATAAAATTTACAGAAAAAGGAAGTGTCAGCATCGAAGTATCCGCCGAAACTCATGGAATCCGGTTTGCAATCGTGGATACCGGGATAGGAATACCGGAGGATAAGCTGCAGACCGTTTTTGAGAGTTTTTCGCAAGCCAATGCATCCGATACCCGAAAATATGGCGGTACCGGATTAGGACTTAGCATTTCACGGCAACTGGTCGGAATGATGGGGAGCGGCATCGATATTCAGAGCAAAGAAGGATACGGCACCACATTCTCGTTTATTGTAAAATTCGAAAACGGATCAGCTGAGCGCCTGGAGCAGCGTATGTCGCTTGAACAAAGCGTAGATGGAAGCATCCTGGATGGACTCAAAATACTGGTTACCGACGATAACGAATACAACCGTATAGTAGCCCACGATACACTGAAATCAGTTGCAAACGTTGAAATACACGAAGCCACTAACGGGCAGGAAGCCATTGACCTGGTTGGGAAAATACAATTTGACGTAATACTGATGGATGTTCAGATGCCCCTGATGAATGGGTTTGAGGCCACGCGCTTTATCCGTTCAAATTTCGAAAGCCCGGCTAAAGACACGCCTATAATTGCTCTTACAGCCAGCGTCCTGCGCACCGATCTCGATAAATGCCGGCAGGCCGGAATGGATTCGTACATCCCGAAACCTTTCAGTGCGCAACAGCTGATAACAGGTATAGCGCAGGTTTTAAAAATTGAATTAAAGGCCAAAAAAGAAGTGAAACCATCACAGCTAAAAAAACTTTCATCCAAAGTTACAGACCTGGCATACCTCGATACCTTCTGCGAAGGCGATAAAACCCGTATGAAGAAATACATCCTCATGTTTACCTCGAGTGCACCCGGGCTGATTGAAAAAATAAACTCGGCTTTTGCTGCCGGCGATTTCCTTGAAATTGCGAACCAGGTGCACAGTTTCAAAACCAAATGGATTATGATGGGTATGACCGGAACAAAAGATCTTGCTTTAGAATTAGAGCATTTATGCAGGGAAGGATCTCAAAAAGAATTAATCAGAGAAACGGCTGAACTCCTGACAGGCAGAATAGATCTGGCATTAAACGAACTTAATGTGTAATCAAATATAACTCATATTCAAAATCAAATAAACAAGTTGTGTTCTATAATAAAGAGAAAAAATAGTTTAGTGTCGGACATGACTTGATATTACCAATCTTTACTGAAATTATTTGTGAAAAAAATTTCCTGGAGGTATCCGAAAATCCTTTAAAGAGTAGGAGCAAATAAATCAAAAAATCAAATCATGAAAACCGAAAATCATTTCAATAATAACAATGAAGCCCGCCAAATTCTTTTTCATGGTGGCCTGATGACTTTACTTAGTTTGCTTTCAGGCTTTACTGTATATTACGCTCTTGCTCCGAGGATATCGCTTAGTGCACACACAGTTGGCCTCTTACAAGGAGCCACGCTTATTGCTATTGCCGGAGCCTGGCACTTGTTGAATGCTTCACCAAGTTATTTAAAGATTATAAAATACACTCTTCTCGTTGGATTTTATGGCAATTGGATCAGTTTGCAGTTAGCAGGGTTGTGGGGTGCCGGGAAGAGTGATTTTCCTATATTAGGCAAAGATTTGCCTGATGGAGCAGCGCCATGGCAGAATCTTACAGTTACTGCTTTGGGTTACTTAGCGGGTTTTATCCTGGTATCAGCTGCACTTATTGCCTGGGCCGCATTTAGCAAGAACAAGAAACAAATACAATCGTAAGTTAATATTGAAAAAATAATACTTCAATAGGAACTATACTGTAATTGGGATAAATTTCTGCAATCTGAAACATTGGTATAAAGCCTTCATCATATTGATTTTCAATATGATGAGATTAAATATTCGAGTCTAGTAATGCGCATAAATTTATCCCTTACGAAGTATTATGAAAAAAGACAGAAATAAGAGATTGAGTTTATTTAATGGTTCGAATTCAGGAGGGGAATATCAGTTTAAAACCCGCATGAAGAAATACATTGGCATGTTAACTTCCACTGCATCCAGGTTGATCGAAAAAATAAACACCGCTCTTTCTGTGGGCGATTTCGAAGAGATAGCCAGTCAGGTTCAAAGTTTATAACTAACTGGATTATGATGGGCATGACCGAAACAAAGGATCTTTCCCTAAAACTGGAATTCCTGTGCCGGGATGGGTCAGATTCAATGCTTATCAGGGACGCAATCGCAGTACTTATAAGTCATATTTTAAAAGCATTAATCGAACTGGAAAAGTAGGAAGATTCAAAAAAACAGTACATTTGTTAAAACATTAGTGCTATGGAATTCGCAACACCCAAAAAGATATTTATAGTTGACGACGACGAAATGCTTACCGAAGCCCTGTCGGATTTTCTGACCCGTAAAGTAGCTCACACTATCCGCATTTTTCATACCGGTGAAGAATGTATGCAACATATTTCGGAGAAACCTGATGTTGTTATCCTCGATTATTACCTGAACAGCGTGCACAAAGATGCCGCCAATGGATTAGAAATACTCGAAGCATTCCATAATCATATGCCGGGAACCCGGTTTATAATGCTTTCGAGCCAGGAAAGTTACGGTACAGCAGCGCAGACTATACAGAAAGGCGCTGAATATTACATTATCAAGGATGAAGATGCGTTCCGGAAGATTGCTGAACTGATTTAGAAAATCAGTATCCGTTTCACATTGTGAAAACCTTTGTCAAAAAACCGACGATAAAAACGGGACTATTTATACAATCAATCAACCGAATTTGGAGTAGCAAATTCCAGAGGGACCAGGGCATTCCTTTCATACAGTGTTCTTTGCAGCCCGAAAAAAAACAGGATTGCCAGTACTGCGAATACGGCCTCGGTATTGAGCATACCCACAGGTCCCCAGCGTGTATATGCCCAACCGTCAATATAAATCATAAAATAAATTGGGGCATTTGAAAGCGCCGAATAAATATTGTATTTGGTAACAGCAGCGCCTTTGCCAATAGCTTCTAAAACAAAAGCGCCATAGCCGGCATATGATAATCCCATGATGACGGCATACAGAGAAGTCCAGATGATATACACGCTTTCAGTCTTAGGGGAATAAGCCATTCCGACTGCACATAATGCCCCGAGGAGTCCGAATAATAAATAGGCATTCTGTCGTTTCATACGATCGCAAATCCACCCGCCCAAAAGGCAGCCTGCAGCCGAGAGCAATCCTGCTACAACACCTGTTGCCAGAGCAACGGTATCTGCGCCGGCATTCCAGTCTTTTGCAACTGCTGACCACAGATTGGAAGCAGCCCCGGTACCCAGGGTTAAAAAGCAGAGTAACATGGCCAGGACCCCCATCTTTGTTTTCAAGGTGATCCACACATCCTTAAAAAGATTCCGGTATGTATTGATCATGCGATGATCACGAATGGTTGAGATTGGTTCTTTCAAAAAGAAAAGTCCAAAGCAGCACAATAAACAGGCTGTGGCAAGTATGGATGTCACCATCCATTCCTGGGGCAACCGCTGTGCCAGCCATAATCCGGCACCTCCACCCAATCCGATTCCTCCCAGGCATCCTGCCTGGGAATAACCGGCAGCACGTCCTTTTAATTTCTCCGGTACATCATGCGCCATCAGGCCATCGTTGGCCATACTTAAAAAAGTGATCGTGAAATTGGAAAAGATAACAATGAAAGTCATCAGGGGTAGGCTCGATTCTGTTATGGGAAGAATCCCGGTTGACAGTATGCAAATAGCACTGATAATGTTAGCAATCAGATACCACTTTTTTAAAGAAAGCATGGTGTCTAAAAGCGGTGCCCATAAAAATTTAAAAATGTGGGGAAGAACACCTGCCGCAACCAGGGTAGCCACCTTGTCAACAGAAATTCCGTCTTTCGAAAAAAGAAAGGCCAGTGTAACGCTGACATACCCGGTGATTATCCCGAATGGGAATATCAGTAAGGTGAATAAGGAAGGATGCACCGGGTGATGTAATAAAACTGATTCGACTCCAGAGTCTTTGTTGTCATTCATATGAAAGGTTGATATTGCAGGTAAATTTCTTGCGAGTACCAGAAAATTGCATCCCGACGTTGAGAAAAAACCAGTGCACAGGGAGATTTTAGCCGGGATGAGATTTTAGAGTAGTCAGAACGTAATGTGAACCAGGTATGGTTACCAGATCCATGTTTTTATATGATGTAAGCCATAAGTTAATCACTTCACCGAAATGAAAATTTTATCCAAATCCTTGTTTTCAGGAATGAGTGTAGTACTCAGGAAATTACATGTCCACTTATTCCCGCTCCGGTTAAAATGAGCGATATGACGAATCGGAATCTGCTTATTCCATTCAAAGTAGAATTGATCAACTACCATGGCTGAATTCCCGTCCTTTTCAAAGCGGATTTCACGCCTACCAGGAATTAATCCGGGTGAAAATGAAGAATCAGCAAACATTTCGGTCATACGCTCAGAGTATGTAGCCTTATCCCATAATTCAGTCGGATCTGTTCCGCAATACAGTCCATCGTCAGCCATCAGCGATAAAAATGTTTTGATATCTTTGGTGTTGTATGACAGGTACATTGTATCCAGCGTTTTGGTTAATTCAGCCTTTGCTGCAACCTGCCCGAAAGGAACAGATTTAACGTCAGGCTTGCAGGCAGTAATCATAATTGCTGCCGCGATTATTGCGTAAAAAATCTTTTTCATCATGATTATTTATTATTAAAGTTAATTGGTGAACCAGTTAAATGAATCAATTCTTCCAGGTATTGTCTTTTAAATTATAGTCGTTCACTAAATCGCATTTTACTTCTATTTTCGCAGGTAGTAGCACAGGTAGTTTAATTTCAAATATATTTCCCTTGCTCCAGCTGTCGGCATGGTAAGCAAGTTCTGTTTGCCCGCCTTTTTCATCCGTTATCACAAGTGTAAACGGCACAGGCAAACCACCTTTGTTTTCAATAACCACTACCCCTTTATCAACCTTTTGTATCGAAAGATCAGGGAAACCGTAATGCATAAACCAAGCATCCCAGAACCAGAAAAGGTCTTTTCCGGTGTAGTTTTCGACAAAAAAGAAAAAATCGTATGGCATAGGCGACTTATATTTCCAGGTTTGAACAAATGCCTCAAAGCATTTCCGCCAAACGCCGGAGCCTAACTGGTCTTCAAGAGCAGTATACATCTCAGCCGGTTTAATATATCCCATTCCAAGCCAGTTATCCGTTCCCATGTATGTAGTAGGAGTGAAAAGAGGCAAGTTTCCAATCCCCTCAACGCCGTTATAAAAAATTTCGGCTAAGGTTTTATTCACATAATTCATATCATAATTCTGCTTTTTCAACATTTTCAGGGTATAGAAATGAGTTAATCCTTCATCCAGCCATGCAAACTTCGTTTCGTTGGTGCGAAGATAAAAAGGCACATAGGTATGTAACATCTCGTGGATGACGACATAAGCATCGATAGCAGTATCCTGTAATACGCAATCGAATGCCATCATAGGGTATTCCATTCCCATTCCACCATAGAATGTAGTAAATTTGTTATACGGAAATTCTATTCCCGGATCCTCATTGGAGTATATCTCAATAGTGTTTCTCGCCTCTTTGGTGGCATTCTTAAAATAAGGGAGTTGCTCTTTAGGATATACAGTGCTGATAAACACTTTTTTTGATTTCAGGGTTAAAGAGGTGGCATCCCATAGGAAGTGATTGCTGAATGCAAAGGCAAAATCGGGCACACTGTCAGCATGGAATCTCCACGGTTCTTTGCCTATTTCGTTGGGATTAAGGGTTGTCAGCGAATCGATAATCACTTCAGTCTTAGTGCTTGAAAAGGCTTTTTTAATGCGTTCGTTAATCAAATCCGGATAGTTCCCAGTGTTTTGCAATGTTCCTGTAGCCCAAACCAGGAATCCTTTTGGAAGTGAAATGGATACATCATAGCTGGATAATGGACTGTAAAATTCATCCTTCAGGGTATAATTATTCCGGTTCCATGAAAAAAGGTCATCGTATACTGCAATTTTAGGATACCACAACGCAATAAATGCACTGGTATTATCTACAAATCCCTCACGGCCAGTTATGTCGTTAAATATAACCGACCATTTAAATTCTATATTGCAGGAGGAATGGGGATTCAGGTATTTCTTTAGAGTAACTTTACGATAGGTGATCCCGTAAGAAAAATCACTTTCTTTTACCGTATCCCCGTCAATCACCACTGACCCCAACGCAACACCATTTGTTTCCTGGTCAATTTGAGATGCCCGTGGATTGCCTTTCTTGTAAACATCCAGGTAGGTATTAAAAACGATGGATTTAATTGTATCCGGGCTGTTATTCGAATAAACAATCCATTCTTTTCCGTCCAGTTCCCTCGTTTCCGGGTTCATGGAAACCTGGATTTGATACTTACAGGTATTTTGCCACAGGGTTGCGCCGGGTGTGCCGTCATAATTACGTGTGCCCTTTTCGTATGCCTGCCTGATATCCAGGGGCATATATATTTTTGAACTGCTCGTGGTCTGAGCATTCAGGCTGAACCCGATTGTAATAAAGAATAAACAGGATAGTGCCGGTAACAAGTCTTTCTTCATGATTAATCGAATTAATTTATAATACGGAATACATTGCACACATTAAAAAGCTTATTCCGCTTGACTTCTTTCCGGAATTTTTCCAACATATGCCGGCTTCACACCTTATTCCTAATCCCAAGGATTATTTCTTTTCAGAGACAGTAAAATAGACCCAATCCCCGGTTTTTTCCTGCCTGTATTCAAATCCGACACAGTGTGCTATCGTCTCCCATTTTTTATTAAAAAAGCGGGTATAGTCATCCTCGGTAACGCCACCCATGTTGTATAGGGCAACCAGGTTATTGCCATATCCTTTCATCCGTCCCTTTACACATGATTTCTTTGCTTCCAGTATTTCCATCTGAAAACCTTTAAACTGCTGTTTGTTGGCTGATATTTCCTGAACAAATTTCGACGGGCTCATCGAATCCAACGACTGCCAGTAAGGGCAACCAACTTTACCTGTCCAGGCTCCGAAATCTTCGGGAGTCTCACCCTTTGATTTCGCATAACTTATACCTGAAATAACAAAATACACCAGGTTTCCCTCAGCCGTTTCCCATTTTTGTTCAACAGTAAGCTGTGGCAATTTTACCACCTGGTCTATATCCTGGGCTAAGACAGAATTTGCAGTAAAAACCGCGATAACGATTGTTGTAACCAGTTTCAATTTCATAAAATCTGTTTTAAAAAATTGTGAGTTTATAGACTATTTAAATTATTCTCCCCTGGGTATTGAGCCATCAAATAATTTCCATTTCCATTCGCCTTTTTTCTTTACCAGGATTCCCGCAAACCGGTATGGAGTTTTTCTTATTTTTCCCTTGTCGTTTGTTACTATCATAAATCCATCCACAAAAACCCAGGCTGTATTACCACTGTAATCAACATCAATTCTGTTCATTTCCCATGTGAACTTATTATGTTTAAAAATAGCATCAAGCCAGCCCCTGATTTGAACCGGGCCTTTGTAGATTTCACCGCTGTCAGAACCAATAACCATGATGTTTTCAGAGTTGTCGAATTGTTCCATTGCCAAATCGGTATTTGCTTTTTTACCGGCAGCATTCCATATACTTAATGCTTCGGTAATTTCTGCTTTTACCTTCTCCGACGATTTTTGAGCCGACAGCGACGTAAATTGTGTGGCAAACAGGATTAAAAATATGAACTGCAGAAAAAGATTTTTTTTCATATCGATTTATCTATATAATTAGATATTAAAAGTAGCTTTTTTCGGAACAGGAATACATGCTGTCCGAAAATTTATTTTACCCTTTTGCAGTTTATGTGACAATATCTACTTGACATTACTTACTTTTACTTTTAATTTGAATATATATCTCACTGAATCACATATCTTATGAAGAAATTTACATTCTTTTCGATCCTCTTGTTATCGGTTTTCTTTACACTTTGTAAAAGAGACCGTTCGAACAACGATTCAAAACCTTCGCTGATGGAGGCACAAACTGTACTAAGCCAAACCCATGATAAGTTTTATGAGTTGGCCGCCCAAACCAAAGGCGATCCCCGTAAAGCAATTATGCTAACCAAAGATTGGGTGCTCACCCAGGAAAACGTTGCAGATGCTGAAGTCTTCGACAGCACGTATCTTCGCATTGTGCTTAAATCAGGAATCCTGACCACTTATTCTTTTAACGAAGTTGACAATAATGGGCACAGCCTCTACAGGGGAAGCAGGGCCGGAAGTGCAGGAGTGTTGAAAAATCTGGTCAGCCATGGTTGCAGGAATAATATTGAGAACAAAAAAGTGCTGATTTACGCAGCCGCCTATAGTGAGTTTTATGCTCCGGGAGAGATACAATCCCTGCTTAACATGTTCACGGCAGCCGGCAGTGATTTTGAAGTCACACTGCTGAAAGATGAACAATGTACTGTCGGGATGATAAAAAATTTCGGTGATTATGGGCTGGTGATCATTGATACTCATGGAATGCCCGATGGATTCAAGATTGGCACCACTATACATTTTACAACCCCGGTAACAACAGAACAGGAGCTCAAAGATGCCATAATTAAGCAAGCGGGGCAAGAAATTTACGACATGATCGTTAGTGGTGACATTGGGTATGCCAGCAGCCGTGGTGTCAATACCAATTTGTCTAATTGGTATTATAACCAGCCAGACATCGAAAAAATGGATTTATACGTCACGACAAAGTACCTGGATGCTTGCGCTAAATGGCCGGGAACGGTTATTCTGGGCAATATGTGCTATTCGGCTAATAACAGGTTTTACAACCCTAAATATTTCACCTCCCCGCCAATCCGGACAGCTTTTCTTAACAGGGAATTAATCAGTTATTACGGTTATTCGAAAGATAATGATTATGGTGAACCGGTAACGGATTCGCTTTCAAAGCAGATGGAAGATTCGCTGATAAGGTCGTTTTTAGTTGATGGAGACACAACAGGGATTGCACACCTAAGGTCAGATAATACTGAATACAGTGATTATATTCATAATGGTCTTCAGAAATTCAAACATTTCCTCAACAACAGCTACTGCTATGGCAAATGCGGCGATGATCTTGTTGATGCCCGCGATGGAAGGACCTATCAAACGACATGTATAGGCAACCAGGTGTGGATGGCCGAAAACCTGAGGTATGAAGCTCCTGGCAGCATTTGTTATGCACAATCAGTAGGCAATTGTGTAACCTATGGCCGTTTATACAACTGGAATACAGTGATGAAAGGAGCATCGGGAAGCAACACAAACCCTAGCGGGAAGCAGGGGATTTGTCCACAGGGATGGCATATCCCAAGCGTGGCGGAATGGTACCAGCTTATAAATTTTGTAGGAGGTATTTATGTTGCCGGAGGTATTCTTAAAGAAACCAGTGGATGGAACAGCCCGAATACAGGAGCGACTGACGCAGTCTCTTTCTCTGCTTTACCGGGAGGATATTGTGATACTCTCGGAGTTTTTAAGAACCTGGGAACTTACGGCCACTGGTGGACCAGCCGCGACAGTGCCAGTATGAATAAGAAATGGTTTGCTGTTATGTCATCAACTAATGCAACGGCAGGAGCTTCAATAATAAATGGAGGAAATGCTATGTCGTGCCGTTGCGTGAAGGACAAATAGTGATATTCCATAAAATTCCCGATTCATGCTGAAGGCTAAAATTAAAAACTAAAAACCAACAACATCAGGATGTATCACCAAAGCTGCACTTTTTAAAACAGGAATCCGTCCATTGTTAAGGAAAGGTTATATATCCTTCATTCCCTCACCTGATGCATGTCCTGGTTTCATTTGCTTCTGCCTGAGCCTATCCGCATTATGCTTTCTGAATCATCAAACAAACTTATGAGTTAAGAAATCTCTGCACTCTGTGCCCCAGTATTCAGGAGTTCCGGTTGGCATTTTCACCTGCCGCGTTTCAGCATAGTAAAATACTACGATCACGAAGTTACATATAATGTGGACTGGATTACAAATGTAATGTGAAGCGAAAAGGTGAGCTGTTTAAAACTCTGTTAAAATCTGTATTCAAAAGCATGTTATAATACATCAAATCACTAATACATGATTTTTTCACTCACAGGTAACAGCAGGGTTGATTAAAAAGCAATGGAAAAGTTTGATTTGACTATTTCTCCTTTTTCGCAGCGAAGATATACTCGAACAGCATAATGAAAAGGAAAGTAGCAAGTGTGCTGATTATAACACGCAAAAGGGTTTGCCAGAACTCATTGAAACTGAATACGTCAACGAAATTCAGGAAGAGATGGTGGGCAAAAGTCATTACCAACGCATAGGCAATAAACCATTTAAGACCCATTTGCTCAAGCTTGGGCTGGGTGGTAATATCGTATTCGGGTTTTTCGCCTACAAATTTTATAATTACAGGCCGCATAAAACCTAAAAATACAGTACTTGCAGCATGCAGTCCCAGTGTGCCGCTAAAAATATCAACCGTTAATCCGGTGCCAAACGACAGGATTAAGAGGAGCCAGCCTGGTGTTTCGAACGGAAGCAGCAGGATAAATAATATATAGATATGCGGGTTCAGGAAGCCATAAAAGTTGATCCTGTTCATTACCAGCACCTGGATCAGGACCAGGCCCACAAAACGGACAATATTTGTAAAAACCAGCCTATTCATCCTTTAGCCCTTCCGTACTTTTCTCGAGTGCAGCCTGTTCGTCTTTCATCAGGTTTTTAACCACGTACACGTATTGGAGTGCATTAAAATCGACACTGAACCTGAAAGGTATGGTATAAAAATGTTCGCCCTGTTCCACCCTGAAATCGGTAATAGTTCCAATCATCAAACCCGCCGGAAAAATATAAGAATACCCGCTGCTTACAATGGTATCGCCTTTGGCAATTTTAACATGCGCAGGAATATCAGTAAGTGTTCCGTAGAGGTGATCGATGCCGTTCCAAATGATAGTCCCCATCTGGTCGTTTTTCTTGATACGGCCGCTGATTCGGGTATGCTTGTTAAGCAAACTCATCACCCAGCTGAAATTCTCTGATACATTTACAACTGTGCCAACTATACCTCTGGAGGTGATAACAGCCATGTCTTTCTGTATACCACTCCGTGAGCCCTTATCGAGCATGATGTAATTGTTCCGCTTGCCAACAGTGTTTAAAACAACCTTGGCTACTATATATTTATACTGCTGTTTGTAAAGGGTATCGTTAACCCAGAAGGTGGCGGTGTCATTCCTCAGGAACGAAACCCCTTTCATTTGCCTGAGAAGGGCATTTTCCTGCACCAGGTGTTCGTTAGTAGTTCGAAGTTTCAGGTAATCGGTAGCATTACTGATAGTGGTATAAAAACGGCCTGTAACCCTGCTCCCGGCCTGCAACAGAGCTGAACTCTGGTAATAGGTCGAGTTTATCAGAAGTGTGATCGAAAACATCTCGAGCACAACAAATAACAACAGGAAATGATACCGGACGATAAAAACCAGGATATTACGCATAGTTAACTACGGTATCAGTTTCGGGAAATCCGTTATTTAATAAGGAAAGTAAACTTATCAAAATTCTTGAGCGCAATACCCGTACCGCGGGCCACAGCGTGCAAAGGATCGTCGGCAACATGCACCGGAAGGTTGGTTTTCATGTGAATTCGCTTGTCGAGGCCACGTAGCAGCGAACCTCCGCCGGCAAGGTATATGCCGGTTTTGAATATATCGGCAGCCAGTTCGGGAGGTGTCATTTCGAGTGCATTGAGCACGGCGGCTTCAATTTTCGAAATGGATTTATCCAGGGCATGAGCTATCTCGGCATAATTAACATAAATCTCTTTCGGTATACCGGTAAGCATATCGCGGCCATGTACGGCATAATCAGGTGGCGGGTTGTCGATTTCGGTAAGTGCCGATCCTACTTCGATCTTGATAAGTTCCGAGGTGCGCTCGCCAATATTGATGTTATGCTGTTTACGCATGTATTCCTCGATATCGGAGTTAAAATCGTCGCCGGCAATACGGATCGATTTGTTGTTAACAATACCGCCGAGGGCTATAACAGCAATTTCGCTTGTTCCACCCCCAATATCAATAACCATGTTGCCGGTTGGTTCAAGTACATCGATACCAATTCCGATAGCAGCAGCCATAGGTTCGTGAATAAGGCGTACTTCCTTGGCACCGGCCTGTTCGGCCGAATCTTTAACGGCGCGTTCTTCCACTTCGGTAATCCCTGAAGGAATACAGATAACCATCCTTAATGCAGGGGGGAAAAGACTGCGGCTAGGTCCGATCATCTTTATGAATTCGCGTATCATGTATTCAGCCGACTGGAAATCAGCAATAACACCGTCGCGCAGCGGGCGGATGGTTTTAATGTTTTCGTGGGTTTTGCCATGCATCATCTGTGCACGTTTGCCCACTGCAAGTACTTTGCCGGTATTGCGTTCGATAGCGATAATCGAAGGTTCGTCAACAACTACCTTATCGTTATATATGATGATGGTGTTGGCAGTGCCAAGGTCCATCGCAATTTCTTTTGTAAGAAATGAAAAAAGTCCCATGTGTTAATATTCTTCCTTTTTAAAAGCTGTTAATCAAAAATCAATTTTCATACCGGTCGAGGCCGGCGGTTTAATGTTTAAAATGCCTTATCCCTGTATAAACCATTGCAATCCCGTGCAGGTTGCAATAGTTGATTGTATCTTCGTCGCGAACCGAACCGCCGGGTTGTATAACCGCAGCAATTCCCGCGTTGTGTGCCAGTTCAACCGAATCGGCAAACGGGAAAAAAGCATCCGATGCCATAACGGCACCATTCAGATCCAGGCCAAACTCCGCAGCTTTGGATATAGCGTGCTTCAGCGCATCGACCCTTGAGGTCATGCCGCACCCTGCACCCAGTAGCTGACCGTTCCTGGCCAGTACAATAGCATTGCTCTTCAAATGTTTAACAATGATATTGGCAAACAGCAAATCCTTTACCTGTTGGTCGTCAGGTTTTGTTTCAGTTACGCTCTGAAGGTCAGATGCAGATTCGGTATGTGTATCCTTTACCTGCTCAATAACCCCGTTGAGTACTGATTTAAATTGTTTCGCCTGAAAATCAAATGGTTTAATCTGCAAAATTATTCTATTTTTCTTTGACTTTAAGAGTTCCAGTGCATTTTTTTCATAATCGGGTGCAATTATTATTTCAAAGAAGAGTTTATTCACTTCGCCGGCAGTTTCCATGTCGATTATCCGGTTGGAAGCGACCACACCGCCGAAGGCTGAAACGGGGTCGCCAGCCAGTGCATCAACCCAGGCTTGTTTCAGGGTTGGGCGGCTGGCAACGCCGCAGGCATTGGTATGTTTGATGACGGCAAATGAGGGTTCGCTAAATTCCTTTATCAATGCAAGCGCGGCTTCCAGGTCAACAAGGTTGTTGTACGATATGGCTTTGCCATGCAACTGGTTAAATACTTCGCCAGCATTGCCGTAAAATACACCTTCCTGGTGAGGGTTCTCGCCATAGCGCAGCACTTCGCCCTTATCGAAACTCTGCCTGAACGACTTTATCCCGCTCTTCAGGTTGAAATAATTGAAAATAGCCGAATCGTAATGCGATGAAACAGCGAAAGCCCGGGCGGCAAAATAATACCTGTCGGCCAGGTCGCTGCTCCCGTTTTTCGCATCAAGTAAAGCAATCAGGTCGTTGTACTGCTCAGCTGATGGAACTATAATGACATCATTGTAGTTTTTCGCGGCAGCGCGAATCAGCGAAATACCCCCGATATCAATTTTCTCGATTATATCTTCTTCTGGAGCACCCGAAACCACCGTTTGTTCGAAAGGGTAAAGATCGACAATTACCAGGTCGATGGGCGGAATTTCGTATTCGGAAGCCTGTTTAATATCCCTCTCTTCGTCGCGCCTGAACAGAATGCCTCCCATAACTTTTGGATGCAATGTTTTTACCCTTCCTCCGAAAATGGATGGATAGCCTGTAAGACTTTCAACTGTTATTGCATTAATACCCAGCCCGCATATAAAATCGTAGGTGCCGCCAGTTGAATAAATAGTAACTCCCAGCGCATCCAGTTTGCGGGCTATTTCGTCGATTCGGTCCTTGTGGTACACCGAAATCAATGCTGAGCGGATGGATTTTACAGTATTCATAGGGGTTTTATATATCCGGTAAGAGTTTGCAATTTTATTAAATTTTCAGGTATAATTTTCGGGAAAATCAGAAAAAAACCAATATTTATGGAATGTGCCATTTGGCGGTGAATATCATTGAATTTGTATGTAATTTTACATTCAGAAAAACATTAGAATTTGTGATGAAAACTGCATGTTTTTTTACAACAGAGGTGCATAAGAACCCAATTTCGGGTGATGGACAAGATGCAAATAAGAGATTTGAAGAATGGGAATCGGGGTAAGTCCTGAAACCTGAAACGCTGAAACTTGAAACGCTGAACCTAAAATATTTTACCATACCATGTTATATCTACGACTGATCCGTGAATCGTTTGCTTTTGCAATGCAGGCGATTACAGCCAATAAGGTCCGGACATTTTTGTCGCTCCTTGGAATTACAATCGGAATTTTTTCGGTGATTTCGGTGCTTACTGTTTTCGACAGTATAGAGATCAAACTCCGGAAGAACATTGAGGAACTGGGCAGTAATGTACTTTTCGTAGGGAAATGGCCATGGGCGATGGGCGATGCCAATTATGCCTGGTGGGAATATATGAAACGCCCGGAGGTACGCCTGCAGGAAATGGAAGAAATCCAGAAACGCAGTACACTTACCGATGCCGCCGGCTATTACGTTGCCACACAACGTAACATTAAGATCAACGGCATTACATTCGAGAATGCAGTTATAATCGGCGCTTCGCACGAATACGACAAAGTACAGACCATTAATTTAAGCAGGGGCCGGTATTTCACTCTGGCGGAATCGCAGGGCGGACGTGCTGTGGCTATTGTCGGAAGTAAAATCATAAGCGAACTGTTGGGTGATGGCGATGCACTTGGAAAAGAGATTACGATTTTCGGGCGGAAAATCGAAATTATTGGTCTTTTCAAGGAAGAAGGCGATAATGCCTTTGGTGGCTCGAACGACCGCTGGGTTGTACTGCCTGTAAACTTTGCCCGGAATTTCATCGATCTCGACAGCCATGAGCTTGAAGCAAACATTCTAGTTAAAGGCAAGAAAGGCATTTCGAACGAAGCACTGCGCGACGAGCTTACAGGTATTATGCGATCGGTACGCAAACTAAAACCTACAGTTAAAGATAACTTTGCCATTAACGAAACCAGTATAATCACCCAGGGCTTCGACCAGATTTTTGGAGTTATTGCCATCGTGGGATGGGTTGTAGGCGGATTCTCATTGTTAGTCGGCGGTTTTGGCATTGCAAACATTATGTTCGTTTCGGTTAAAGAACGTACCGCTCAAATCGGGATTCAGAAATCATTGGGAGCCAGGAATGCATTCATTCTTCAGCAGTTCCTTTTCGAAGCTATTTTTCTTTCGCTTCTGGGAGGGCTGGTCGGTTTGCTCATTATTTATCTCGGGACCGTACTTGTAACCAAGTACGGAGGGATGGAACTGATACTTAGCCTCAAAAATATTATTCTGGGGCTTTCGGTATCTGCAATTATAGGCCTGATTTCGGGTTTGTTCCCGGCATGGACAGCCTCACGCCTCGACCCGGTTGAGGCTATGCGATCCACATTTTAATAAACTTCACGTTTACAACGGTTTACATCTTATTCAACTATCAGGGTATTGGCCTATAAAAAGCTTTAGAATTATCCAATAAATATTCTATATTTGCCAAAGGTGAACATATATGGAAAAACGCTGGGTATTAAAACAAAAAGGTGATGCATCCATGGTTTCGGGTATTGCCGGGGCATTGGGGATCGAAACTGCACTGGCCGAATTGCTGGTTCAGAGGGGCGTTACCCGTTTTGAAGAAGCCAAAGCATTTTTCAGGCCCGACCTCGCACAACTCCATGATCCGTTCCTGCTCAACGACATGGACAAAGCTATCGAACGGATTGCTGAAGCACGGGCAAAAGACCAGAAAATAATGGTTTACGGCGACTACGATGTGGATGGAACCACTGCCGTTTCGTTGGTATATGCCTTCCTTAAAGAAAACGGGTTCCAACTCCTCGATTATTATATTCCCGACCGTTACAGCGAAGGCTACGGAATTTCATTCAAGGGAATCGACTATGCACAGCAGGAAAACTTCTCTCTTATTATTGCATTGGACTGCGGTATAAAATCTGTCGATAAAATTAAATACGCCAACGAAAAAGGTATTGATTTTATCATTTGCGATCATCACCGCCCGGGCGACGAATTACCGCCGGCTGTTGCCGTACTCGATGCCAAACGGATCGATTCCACCTATCCTTTTGATGAACTCTCGGGATGCGGTGTGGGGTTCAAACTTATACAGGCATATGCCCAAACGTATAATATTCCTTTTGACAGCCTTTACAAGTACCTCGACCTGGTTACTATAAGCATTGCATCAGATATAGTTCCAATTATTGGCGAGAACCGTATACTGGCTCATTTTGGATTAAAACTTATAAATACCAATCCGCGACCGGGCATCGAATCGATACTTGGAGTTGCCAACATTGTACGCAAACCCCTCGAAGAAATCCAAAAAGAAGGCGAAGATGCAGGCTGTATCTTCAGCCGCGAACTTACCATAAGCGATATGGTGTTTGTAGTCGGGCCCAGGATCAATGCTGCAGGACGCATAGAAAGCGGGAACAACTCGGTAAAACTGCTCGTTTCGCCCGATATGGAAACTGCTGCAAGCATTGCACTCCAGATCAACGATTTTAATAACGAGCGCCGGACGCTCGATACCCAGATTACACTCGAAGCTCTCGATATTATTGCAAAAGACGATAAACTCCGCAAGGCACGCGCCACCGTGGTTTTCAACCCCGACTGGCACAAAGGCGTTATCGGGATTGTTGCTTCGAGGCTTACCGAAACTTATTACCGCCCTACGGTTGTATTAACCCAATCGAATGGGCTTATTACGGGTTCGGCACGCTCGGTAAAGGATTTTGATGTGTACGACGCCATTGATGCTTGCAGCGACCTGCTTGAGCATTTCGGCGGGCATATGTATGCTGCAGGCTTATCGCTTAAACCCGAAAACCTGAAACCCTTCCGCGAACGATTTAACTCCATTGTTTCAGCAAGTATTACCGACGAAATGCTGATCCCGGAGGTAGAAGTTGACTTAGAAATAAACCTCAACCAGATAACCCCGAAATTTATCCGCATCCTCAAGCAGTTTGCCCCGTTTGGCCCGGGAAATATGTCGCCGGTTTTTATGACGCACGATACCGTGGATACAGGCCATGCGCGCATCGTAGGGAAAAACCATGTTAAACTTACGGTATTCCAGGAGTCGGTGCGTAGTGCACCCTATTCAGGAATTGCTTTTCAGCAGGGCGAAAAATTCGATTCCATACAAAAAGGCCAAAGCATGAATATATGCTACCATATCGAGGAAAACGAATGGAACGGGGCCAAAAATATACAACTGAATATTAAGGATATCAGGTTTTGTGATGATGTTTAATCAATTATTCACTGACTTTTGAGTATTAGAAAAGTGGCTGTTTACATTTGTATCTCGGGGTAATACTGAAGTCAGGCATGGTATAATGTTTGTCGTTTGGATTTTGTTTACAACCGAATCTGGTTATGCATGCTCGACAAAAATAAACTGTGCTCGAACAAAGATTGGATATCCTACGATTGGGTATTAGGCAGAGTTTAAAATACTTCATTCAGATTAAAAAAGAAGCCCCTGCTGCCTTCTGCACCAAAGCCATAATCAATAGCAAGATTCGTATCTGATTCTTTATTGATTTTAATTCTCAACCCAAAACCGGTACCATAAATAACTTTACTGAACTCATTTGTATTCGGGGCGGTTACAATTGATGAATTGATAAACACTACACCCCCAAGCAACCCATTTTGGGTGATAGGATAGCGGTATTCGGATTCCAGATAAATTAAATTATTCCCCCTGAACCGGCCAGCCACATAGCCCCTGCCCGTAGCGTTATTGGTATCCCATCCAATGCTGGGCAAATCAAGATAGGGTGGAATTCCGAAGAGCGCAAGCCAGTTATAACTCCAAAAAGCTAGTGTATTGCCCGGATGGTTTTTGAATGGGACATAATGGCGGAGGTCGATAAGCATTGATGTCCAGTTATTATCGCTACCAAAAACGCGTAAGTTTTGCCGGAGTTGAATATTGGCATAACTGCCGTTTTGGGGATTATTCGCGTTTAATCTGTTGTCGAATAATGCATTAATACTAAAACCCGATGAAAATGTTGTGGTTTTAAACCCATACACATCCATGCCATAAATACCTATAAGGGAATCATGCTGGCTCTCTGTTATATTCCAGTATGAATCCAGATTATAGCCCAGTCCGATATTCACATTTTTGCACACACTATACATTGCTACTTCGTATAAACGGAGATAGGAATAATCAATTTTGGTCGACTTTGCTAAGGAGGATTCATCTCCTAATCCGTAGGTGTAGGTCGGGAATTTATAATAACGCCAGTCGCCAACCATGTTAACCTTATTGTTCTTTGTCCAAATATTGGTAATTATTTCCTCAATCCACTGTTTGTTTGCTGTGTATACTGAATAAAGAAATATGTCGGATATTTTCCTGTTGTCCAAAGTATCGGTATAATAAGAAATGTCTCCGGCAAATGCCACCTGGTAACTTGTTGCCAGCGAATAACTCGGAAAGAGAATCATGCTGTTAAAAGGACCAAGTTTTTTTATCAGGATTGAATCAGGATTAAGTTGAGGTGGTTTTTTATCGTGTTTTTTAAACAGGTTACCAACCACATCTTCAATATCAGTTTTTTTTACAGATGATTTATTGGTTTGAACGGTGTCTTTTATAACTGAATTTTGTGATTGGGATAGAACCGGCATAAACAGGCATGACTGAATCAAAATTGCACTAAAAATCCTATAATATAATTTCATGAGGTCGGATTCGAAAATCTATTGCCGTAAGATGATTTGTGTTTTCTTTACGGATTTAATTGTAGTAAGTAGTAATGTTGTCGTTTTTCAATAAAATGCAGACATTGGTTTTCCAAATTAGCACTATAAACTTCTTTTCGATGCCCGGATTATGAAATACCTTCTTTTGATCTGCGATCATCCTGATTACAATTTGATTGGGACTACTTAGCTGGTATTGTGATACAGGTTGGTTACCGGTTTTCCCGAGAAGCTGGGAATAGCCCCAGTTAAAGGTATAAGAAATTGAGAACCTTTGCTGAATTTTGAAATTTTAAATGGGTCAACTTTATCATTTTCAAATATCTTCGCTTTGTGCTCTGAACCGGTAACGTGGAACCGGCAATTCCCGAAGTAAATTTACTTATGTAAATAATGCCGGCAGTTATTGCCGATTCAGGCTTGATGAACAATATTCATTACCCTGAGATTTTCTGTAATTTCGTAAGACACAACTTTGGAAAATATGGCTATTGACCAAAACTATGGCAATGCATCGGCCAGCGTATCAAGAGCATCAGCTGCCAAAATAATATCCGACCTTAACTGCTCCATATTTTGAGATTCCCGGATTTCAAGATCCCGGCCAGCGGTTGCCAACTGTGAACTCAAACTATCCAGATCGATTTCTTTAGACTCAAATGCCAAATTTGATATATAGTACAACCCGGTATTACGACCGAATTCATGGGTATCAAATTTAGGGACAATAACCGAAGGGTTATTTATGTTGCCGGGTATGTGGGATAAAGTTTCCCCAGCTACTTTCAGGTTCTGATTTATCACGCCTAAAGCTTCACTGCTTTGTCGTAAAGCATGGGCTGTTTTTCGCATAACCTCAGGAATTTGCGAAAGCAGGGGCAGCATCTTCAGCAGGTCTCCCGGCAATCCGCGTATATTTCCGACCTTCCCGCAGGAACAACATTTTACGAGGATTAACAATGCCGAAAGAATCAGTATCAATAATGCGACTGTCAGAACCGGAAACACCGTGGACGGATCCAGGTTCAACTTACCTGTTGCTGAAGATATCAATGACCCGATAGATGCCCCGATAACCGAGAATAAACCGGCTACAAGTATTAATAAGTTAACCCCCGGCGCTTTTTTAATCGTATTATCCTCAGGGGAAGCGTTGAATAGATTTCCAGAGTTCATAACTTTATCAGGATTAGATGAGTATTACATTTTCTCCCTTAAACAACAATTCATAACACTGATTTGTTTCCTGGTAGAAGTATCTGCAAGATGCGAGCAATCACGAGATTAATAAGTTGAAGACTCATTGCATATACAAACCTATATCCCTATCTCTTCCTGCGTTTGAGTATTTTATTTACATTTGCATAGTATGACCGAAGCAATTCTTTTAGGCCTGGCCACAGGAATGGTAATGAGCGTAATGCTCGGCACCGTTTTTTTTGCATTGGTGCAAACCAGCATCGACCGTGGTTTTAAAAGCGGCATATCCATTTCGCTGGGTGTAATCCTTTCGGATGCAATCCTGATTACAACGGCTTATTTCAACTCCGAATTAATACCGAAAGGAAGCATAACTGAAGATATTGTTCGGGTGTGCGGTGCGGTTTTCCTGATTGTATATGGAATAAAAAATCTCCGGAACAAAAAGCATATTACCTATCCTGTAACACGCGCCGGACGAATCTTTTACTTTATGCGTTCAGGCTTCCTGCTGAACTTATTGAACCCGGGAAATTTTATCGGCTGGGTTGTGGTTACTACCAATATTATCCAGGTGGCGCGGTACAACCCGCACCAGTGTTTTATTTTTTATGTATTCGCTATTTCGGCCATTTTTGGAACGGAAATCCTCATTTCGCTGGGAGCAGCCCAGCTCAAGCGCTTTTTCAGCGACCGCCTGCTTAACGGTATCAACTATGCTGTAGGAATTCTGTTCCTGGCATTTTCCATAGTACTTATCTACCCGGTGGTATTCCGGTAAGAAATCTCTTTTTGAGCAGGCAGATTTTGGGATGTTAAGGTTAGTTGCTGGTGGCTGGATACTGGGTGCTGGATGCAGCGAATGGATGCAGGTATTTGGTGCATGAAACCAGAAACCTGTCTCATTACAATTTACAATCAAACCAGGAATCGTCCTACATTCCCCGGAAGCAGGAACTGCCCGGCAAACTCATGCAGTTCTTTAAACTCTTTGAGCGAATCAGCATCTAGGTCAGAACTGTTGGAAGCGAGACTTTTATAATCACGGAGTTTTAAAGATATAACTTTCCCCAGGCGAATGACGGCCTGCATAAAGGCAAGCTTAGCCTGGACCCCGGTGACAAAGGTACCCGAAACGCCCTTGCTGATAGTGAATTTAAGCATCATCGGCAGGTGGCACCATTTAAAAATATCGTATGCAATAAAATCGCCCTGCGAATAGATGATCACACTTTGTTTGAGAGTCCCGTTTGCAGGATCGGTATAGTTGAAAAATTCGAAAGGTTGTGTATTATGCGGATGGCCCCCCAGTATAATATCGATACCCGTTTGTTCACATATCCGGTGCATGGTCGCTATTGTAGTTTGAGCCGGGAAAGGCTGGTAAGCCAGGCCCATATGAAGTTGGGCAACAACCAGGTCGGCACCCCGCTGCCGGGCAATCTTTGCCAGTTCAATCAAACGACTGAAATCCGGTTCAGGTTCATTTAAGGGCAAATGGTTTACAATCCATTCTTTACCGGGAGGTGCTGTTAATGCGTTAAGCGAAAATGTTGCTGCAACGAAGGCGACCCGTATCCCGTTTTTTTCAATTACCGGAAAATCGTTTACCAGTTCCTTGCTTGCAGCAGCACCGGAATAATGGATATTTTTTTCTTTGAGAAAATCGAGTGTGCGCAAAAGTCCTGCTTCGCCCTGGTCAAGCGCATGGTTATTTGCAACGGAAAGCACGTCGTATCCTTTGTATCGGCCCGTACCTGAAAATACATCAAACATTTCGGCACTGCTATTGAAATACATGTTTGTTAGCATAACTTCAGGCACCGCCGACGGTTTTGATTCCGGTACAAGCGGAGTTTCGAGGTTGGCAGCAACTATATCGGCCCCGAAAAAGAAATCGCCGCATTCGTCCCAAATTGACGAACAGGTTCTTTTATCCATACATTGGTAAGGCATAAGGTCGCCACCCGCTGACAGGGTAATACTTTGCAACGCTTTAAAACCTGGTGGCACAGCTAACTCTACCGGATTTTCATGAAAATGCTGCGCCATTTCAGTTTTTCCGCCCGAATGAGTAATAGCGCGGTAATAATATTTATGAGCCAGGTGCAAAACTTCTCCCAGCTTCATTCGGAGCGGATCTTCGTGGTGACCGGGCATGGGATCGTCCCAGTCCGTTCCTCCAAAAATCCGCCTGGCCCAAAAGCCCAGCCGAATCACCCCGGTAAGGAATTTTCCCTTTGCCGAAATACTCCGTACCGGGTTAAAGTGTTTTCTGTTAAGCAAATCAGATGGTTTAATTGTATATGTCTATTCCCTTGTTCAACCCATTGTTGAGGCCATTATCAGAACCCGGTAAAGGCGCTGATAATTAATGAAATGCCGATAATAACCAGTATCAGCCCTACAAGGTGATTGATGTGGCTGATCAGGCTAGGTTTAAGTTTCTGTTTTATCTTATTGGCAATGAATACTTTGAATATATCAGAGCTGTAGATAGAAGCAAGAGTCCCGATAAAAAAGAAAGCCACTCCAGATTTGTTTCCTCTAAATCCTGAACTTATACCAACCATGGCCGAAATCCAGAGTATCCATACAAAAGGGTTCATAATATTGAGGAAAAACCCTTTAAGCATATAGGTTACGGGTCCGGCTACCCTCACTTCAACAGCAAGGTTATTTTCGTCGATCTTCACTTTATGGTAAAAAGTATAAATACCGAAACCGATCAGGATAAAGCCGCCGATAATGCCGGCAATCATATAATTGTTCTTCTGGTTAATAAATTGCAAAGCACCAAGAAAAGTAAAGCAAACCACTGTGACGTCGCTCAGAAAGATACCGGTAGCAAGGAAGAAACCCGATTTCAGCCCTCGGTGAATGCTGGTTTGCAGCAGGGTAAACAAAGGCGCTCCCGGCATAACCGAAATGGTCAACCCTAATAATATGCCTTGCAGTAGTGGGTGCATTTGGAATCGGGGTTGTGGTTAATTAGAATTTATCGATAGTGTAATGCTGCATCCTTTTGCAGAGCAGGCTGTTGTAATATTAATTCACGCATGGGAAAGAACACCCGGTTTATTCAGGGAACCTGTTGTTTATTTCCGGTTTGCCAAAAACTTAAGCCAGCTGTCGAGTTTGTCGTTTTTAAGTACACGAGGAAATTTATGCTGTCCACCCAGTTTGCCATGGTGTTTCATCCAGCCGTAAAATACCGATGGATCCATTACTTCGGCTGTTACTTCCTCTATGGCATGAAGGCGTTCGGTCCGGTAGTCGTCGTTTAGGATTTTCAGGTTATCATCCAGGATCCCGGCTGCAAGAGTTGCATCAAGCGGCGAATCGCATCCCAGGAACCAACGGTGTGCGAACATTCCTTTTTCGCGGCGCACACCGGCTACAGCAAACTCTCGTATTGTGATATTGAGCTTCCTCGAAAGCATTTCAACGGCGTGATTCAGGTTTTCCTGCGAGATATGCTCACCGCAAAGGCTCAGGAATTGTTTTGTACGGCCGGTTATCACAATTTCGCTCAGCGATTTTGATGCAAATCGGACAGTGTCGCCAATAAGGTAACGCCATGCCCCGGCACAGGTTGTTATCAGTAAAGCATAATCTTTATCTTCCTCTACCTGACTGATATTCAGCACTTCGGCATCCTGTTTCAGGTTACCGTCTTCGTCGAAATTCGATTCATTAAAGGGTACAAACTCATAATAAATTCCGTTGTCGAGTACCAGTTGCATGGCATTGGTGTTTGGTCGGCTCTGGTAAGCAATAAATCCTTCCGATGCAAGGTAGGTTTCCATGTAGGTGAGCGGATGGGCCAATAACTTCTCAAAACCTTTTATATACGGCGCAAACGAAACACCTCCGTGCACATAAATATTGAGATTTGGCCACATATCGTGGATAGTATTCAGGTTGTAGGTCTTGATTATTTTCTCAAGCAATATCTGCAACCAGGCAGGCACACCGCTTATAACGCCAATATCCCATTCGGGAGCCTTTTTAACTATCTCGTCGAGCTTGGTCGACCAGTTGGTTTCTTTCGAAATACGCTTTCCCGGCTTGTAGAAATGCTGAAACCAGAATGGCAGGTTACCTGCTGTAATTCCTGAAAGATCGCCTTCGTAGTAAGTTCCGTTAAACTGGAGCTGCGTACTCCCTCCCAGCATCAGCATCCCTTTTGAATAAAAATCAGGTGGGAAATCGTACTTCGAGAGTGACCACAACTGCTTGATACTGGTTTTCTTTATGGCCCGTAACATATCGCTGGTAACCGGAAGGTATTTGCTTGCTGCCCCCGAAGTTCCTGAACTGAGTGCAAAATACTTTACCTGTCCCGGCCAGCTCACATAGGCTTCGCCATTCAGCGAACGATACCACCAATTGCGGTGCATGCTGTCGTAATCGAAAAGGGGAACACGCCTTGCGAACATTTCGGCTGGATTATGCTGTTTAAGCATATCCTGGAAGCCGTATTCTTCGCCAAACGAAGTTAGCTGGGCCTGGCGAAGCAGTTTCCTGAGTGTGCGGCTCTGAATCTTATA
>CAISRK010000084.1 GCA_903887815.1 uncultured Bacteroidales bacterium
AATTTAGTCAATATTACCTGGCGAACAAGACCTTGTTATTTACACAGCAGACCCTAATTACAGGAATTAAGGCACATGCAGGCAAAGGCTCGAAATCAGAAGCCGAGGGAGGAAATAATGAAACACACAGTATTGTTTGTTTTCGTTTTCAGTATATTTTTATCAGGATGTAATAATACAATCGGAACGCTTGAGCTTAAAGGGAAAGTTATTGATGAATTCACGAAAACTCCAGTTCCATGCTTATCAGTAATGGTCGAGGCTTTGGACAATAGCAATCATAAGTATGAAAAAATCTTTGTGGGAGATTTTACAACTGACAGTTCAGGCTGTTTCGTCTTCACACTGAAAAAAGTTAAAAATAGGGTTTTATACAATTTCTGCATCCAGGGAAACCAGGATTATGATCAATCAAACCTAATACTGGGATTGACTGAACTTAACACCTATGGCAAGTATTTATCATTTGAAGTGAACAAGATAGTAGATTTTTCGATGAAAATTAACCGTGAAAGCAAAACTGCTTTTCGCGATACACTCCTGGTTTCGTGGGAAACGAACGGGATTGATGGAAAAACACTTTACCCATTCACCATAAAAAATTACAGGATTAACTCGGATAATGGTCTGATATGGATTGGTGGGGATGTAAAATCCGAAATCCGGACAAAAGTATATGCCGATAAAAATACGATAGTGCACTGGGAATTATACAGAAACGGTAGGCGCAATGATATTATGGATACTATTTTCTGTAAAAGGGCAGCAACTAACAGCGTAAATTTGACCTATTGAAAGGCAGGGAACAGTTCGGTTTCCGGCAACCTCAGCCAGGCTACCCCGTGAAATAGAATCAAACCGGGGTACTGACACAGAAGGAAAAAAATAAATATTAATATGGTTCTGACAACGCGAATTAAGAACGATCTGACCGAAAGCAAGATAAACCTTAAGGTTGCTTCCCTATTTATACCTGTTGCCTTTTTCACTTATCTGTTTCACGAATGCGGGCACTGGATAGTTGGGGAATTGCTCGGCAATGCCATGCATATGGGGTTAAATGAAGCAAATGCTATAAGCGGAACCTATGCAGGCAAAACAGATAATTTGTATATCAGCATGGGAGGACCGGCTTTTACAATTCTGCAGGCAGCTTTATTTCTAGAGGTACTTGAAATAACGAAATCCATCTATGCTTATCCTTTTGTTTTTTTCGCGGCTTTTTCGCGTTTTTTCTCCCTCGTTTTCGGGGGATTCAGCCTTCAGGATGAAGCGCGGATTACTTTCGTTCCCGGTGCCGGAAGTTATCTGGCAGCAGCAATCGTAATCGCAGTTTTATTCGGCTTGCTTTGGAGGAGCAGTTATTTGCTAAAGCTCAATCTGAAAGCAATCGGTTATTATATAATGCTGAGTACTCTTGGTATTCTGATCGTGATTGGAGTAAATAAGCTGATAATGTAACGTTTACAACGCTATTTAAAAGCTGCGAAAGCAACCTTGCACGAAACATGCTGATATAAATTTGTTGTTGTGCACTAAATATAATACAGATTAATTACATGGAATAGCTCAAATTAAAATCAGGAAAATGGAAACAACAAACAAAATGGTACGTGTATTTGCCGGTTCGGAAATAACGGTAAACCTCCTTAGCAATGAACTGGAAAACGAGGGAATTGCAACAAACATTATTAATGAGTATGAGATATCAAATTTCAGGGGATTTTCAACCGGGACACCATACTCGGTTGATTTATATATCCTTGATACAGATTTTGAAAAAGCTGATCCTATAGTCAGGGAATTTTTAAAGATCAATAAAATGTAAGTATAGAAACCGCTGCAAAAAGCCGGCACAAAAACCAGGACCTGACATATAAATGGAGCTCCGCTGATTTACTCCTCCTATCACAATTGAGGTAATAATCAGTAACTTAGCAAAGCACTCTTTTCAGCCAAAGATCGAAAAACCTTGCCAGGGTATATATGTCAGGCCTGTTTAGCTTTCAGAATCACGCTAAGGGAATCTTAGTATATTTACAACCTCAAGTTAATCAATCAGAAAAAAATCAGAAAAAATGGCAAAAGGCAATAAAGTGTTTAAATTCGGCGAAGAAGTAGAAGGATATACAATTCCTGTATTGAACGAACGCGAAATCCGGGCAGCGGCAGGCATATTGTTTGTATTGATGTTTGTTTCCATATTCCTGGCTGCAAGCAAAGGAGATTTCCTCCTGCTAAAGTATGCCGTTGTAATTTTCCTTACCGATATCCTTATCCGTGTGCTTGTTAACCCGAAATATTCGCCTTCCTTGATTATAGGGCGTTCAATAGTACACAACCAGGTTCCTGAATATGTAGGTGCAAAACAAAAAAAGTTTGCATGGATAATCGGCATAGTCCTGGCGGCAACCATGTTTATCCTTGTAGTTGTGGTAAATTCGTACAGTCCCATAACCGGTATTATCTGCCTGATATGTCTTATTTTCCTGTTTTTCGAATCCGCTTTTGGCATTTGCCTGGGATGTAAATTTTATTCGATTGTGTATAAGGAAAAAGCCCAGTACTGTCCCGGTGAAGTATGCGATGTAAAGGCGAGACAGGATATCCAGAAAACATCATGGATGCAGATACTTATCGTACTGGGTTTTATTGCATACATTACCCTCACTGTAGTCATGTTTAACAGCAAATTCAGTGTAAAACCTCATGCTCTGTTCGGCACCGAAATCCCTGCGCAAACAAAATAATACGAATTTTGACAACAATCGAAATACCTGGGTTTCGCCTTTATAACCAGGCAATTGAATCGACCTCCTTCACAACGCCTGCAGAAGTAGTTAGCCGCATGTGTGCCATACAGGCCCAGGACTACTCCATGGCAAAATGGGCCATAGGAAAACGGATGGCAGGTGCTACCGATGTGATGGTTGAGGCCGCTGCTGACAGGGGCGAAATTTTACGCACCCACCTGTTGCGACCTACCTGGCATTTTGTAAGTTCTGCTGATATTTACTGGCTGCTGACTTTGACCGCACCCCGCATAAAGGCATCGATGAAAGCCCGGAACAGGGAACTGGAATTAACACCCGGTTTACTGGTAGCAAGTTTTGAACTGTTTGAAAATTCGTTGTCGGGTGGAAAGCATCTAACCCGGGAAGAACTGTCAGTAATATTACAGGCAGCAAATATCAACACCGGAGATAACAGGCTTTCGCACATCCTGATGGAAGCAGAACTGGAAGGGATAGTTTGCAGCGGGCGGAAAAAAGGCAGCAAACTCACCTATGCTTTACTTTCCGAAAGGATTCCGTACCGTATAATGCTTACTCAGGATGTGTCACTGGCTAAGCTGGCTGGCAGCTATTTTACAAGCCATGGTCCTGCTACGGTAAAAGATTTTGCCTGGTGGTCGGGCCTGGCGGCGGCCGATGTTCGTAAAGCCATGGAACTGGCAAAACCGGGTCTTATTTCCGAATCAATTGGTGATGAGCAATACTGGTTTTCAGGGCAATCAGCCGGGATAGCATCAAATGCGACATCGGTTCATTTACTGCCGGCCTTCGACGAATTCCTTATAAGTTATAAGGACCGCTCTTCATCCCTTTCGCTTACGCACAACCGCAAAGCAGTTTCGGATAATGGAATCTTCCGCCCGATTATTGTTATAGATGGCCAGGTAGCGGGACTATGGAAACGCACCACGAAGAATGACAGAGTAACGATAGGAACCGGCTTTTTTCATACCCCCACTCCTAAGCAAATAAAACTGGTCGAAGCGGAAGCGCAGGCGTACGGTTTTTTTATTGGAAAGAAGATTGAAATGGGGAGTTATGAATTATAAGTTGATGGGTTGATGGGTTGATGAGTTCAAATAGGGTCAAAGATATTCAAATGCCTGCGGCGTTCAAGAAGAAGTCTCTTTAATCTCCTTTCGCCCCTCGCCCCTCGCCCCTCGCCCCTCGATTTGTCTGGGTTGATAAGTTCAAAGAGGTTCAAATGCCTGCGGCATTCAAGGGGAAGTCCATTGTCCATTATCAATTGTCCAATGTCAATTTGCATACTATATATTTAGGGTCTGCTGATAAACTCACAGGCTCAAATTAATCAGAACTCTTGTGGATGCCAATAATTGGATGCTAGAAAGTATAGCTCGCTGAAAAACGCTCCCACGATCAATGGATGCAATCACAATCTCTTTTGCTGATAAA
>CAISRK010000085.1 GCA_903887815.1 uncultured Bacteroidales bacterium
CAGGGGGTTACACCAAATTAATGCGCAATTATGGTCCGCAATTTTATGGCTACAGGCTTATCCGGATCGTAAACCCGGCTCGGGGAGAATTACTTGCTACCGAGAATAATCAGCATTCAGCTTCACAAAAAATGGAACTGGTTCCCGCTACAGTACAGGCTGGAATACTGGTTTCGGCTGATAAGGCAGTTTATACCTCCCGCGAACCGATTTCACTTACTCTACAGGACGACAATAGCGCAACTGGCGGAGTAAAAACCTTATCTCTTTCGGTTATACCCGAAAATACGGATTCATGGCTATTTACAATAAAAGCAGCTGATAAACTTATGAATGCCGGGACGGATTATTTTCCTGAAAGTCATGGACTTTCGATTTCAGGCAAATTAACCGAGGCCGCTTCACTTGTCCCGGTTAAAGATAAAATAGTGAACCTTTCAATCATAGGAGAGGGTCGCGATTTCATGGCAGTTCGAACTGACAGCAGCGGGAAATTCTTTTTTGCACTGCCCGACTATACCGGGTCGCGGGATTTGTTCCTGTGTGCGGAGAAAACCGATTCAACAAAACTGAAAATATGGGTTGATAATGATTTTTGCACCATGCCGGTTCATTTACCGTCTCCGGTCTTTAGTTTATCCGAAACGGAAAGACAAAGCGTGCTCAACATGGCTTTAAACGTACAGATCAATTCGCATTTTTATAACGATACCGTTAAGGTAAAGCAGACTGCCAAAGCCGAGAAAACTGCTTTTTACGGTAAACCGACAAATGTAATTTATATCGACAAATACATTCAGTTGCCTTCGCTGGAGGAGTATTTTAATGAACTCCCAAGCGAAGTAAGGGTAAGGAAACGCAAAGGCGAATCGCGTATTGTAGTTCTGGGTGCAAGAGGCGTTTCGCTTTACGACCCTCTGGTTTTAGTAGATTGGGTGGCAGTTGACGAACCCTCGAAAGTACTGGCTGTGTTGCCACAGAATATTTTAAGGATTGAAGTATTAAACGAAGATTATGTTAAAGGGGGTCAAACCTATGGCGGAATTGTGAGTATCATTTCGAAAAAAGGGGATTTTGCAGGCATCGATCTTCCCTCGACAGGTATTTTCATCAATTTCCATTTTCTCGACGAAAACCAGTGCAAAGAAACAGCGTATGATCATGTCTCCCAGCATCCTGATACACGCAACACTTTGCTCTGGAAACCAGGTTTTAACCTGTCGAAAGGTACTGCCGAAAAGTTTGAACTTACAGCTCCCGACACCCCCGGAAACTACAATGTAGTGGTTGAAGGCGTAAATTCGAATGGTGAAGTATTTTCAACCTCAGGCATTTTCGAGGTGAAAAAATAGTTGTTCCCGATAAGGACTTATTTTGAAAATATAAACGCATGCCAGGTAGTTGTAGCAATCAATAAAATTACTGCCAGGATTTATTTTATCTGTATGCAATCTTATGGTACAGATAATCAAACGTATAGTATTAATTATACGCAACAACGCCTTCATCCTTGCATGTTTTTACTGAAAAGCACAAAACATATTCAGAATTTCTATAAGTTTGTACTATGACTTTTGAAGAAGTAAAACAGACTCTGAAAACGAAAACAGTAGGAATTGCAGGCTGTGGAGGTTTAGGATCGAATTGTGCAGTGGCTTTGGCCCGCGTAGGAATTGGCCGGCTTGTGTTAGCTGATTTCGACCTGGTAGAAATAGGTAACCTGAACAGGCAGTTTTATTTTTACGATCAGATCGGAATGCTAAAAGTATCGGCACTCAAACAAAACCTCTTCCGCATTAATCCCGACGTGAGAGTGAATACATTCGACATACGCTTATGCCAAAGCGACATAATCGAGATTTACAGTAAATGCGATGTAATTGTTGAAGCCTTCGATAAACCTGAAATGAAATATATGATCCTCGATGCCGTTCATAATTTCCTGCCTGACAAATACCTGGTAATGGGTGTAGGCATGGCTGGCTGGGGTGATAATAATATGATAAAATCAAGGCAGTCGGACAAACTTATTATCTGCGGGGACGAAGTAAATGCAATCGCCGATAAATGTCCTCCAATGGCTCCAAGAGTAGGAGTAGTTGCGAATATGCAAGCCAATGCAGTGCTCGAAATTCTTCTTGGTGTAAATGAACACCAGATTCATTCAGAAAACAGGCAATGAAAATTATACTAAATAACAAGGAGGAAGTATTTGATAGCGAGTTGCTTACTATCAATGAGTTATTGAGGCTGAAGAATTATACCTTTAAAATGCTGGTGATTAAGGTGAACAACCAGCTCGTGAAAAAAAGCGAATACGAACAGGTAACCGTCAGGGATGGCGACGATGTTATGGTGCTGCACCTTATTTCCGGAGGCTGAAATAGGCTTCCAATGGTTTTGTTCCTGAGACCTTAGTTATATACTTACTCTGTCTTCTTAGCGCATTATTACGAGCATTAGCCCGGTAACAAAAGCTATAACCCACCACGAATAGGCTATGCGTGAATATAAATGGAGTTTTTTATACACAATTTCACCCGGTTTCGACGATAAATGAAACCGCCAGATCAGTATGGTATCCATAAGCATGCCGGCCAGAGAAGAATATCCCAATACACCGTGTAGTGTAAATGCCCCATTTTTTGAACCGATTATCATGAAAACCGTGGCTGTGACATCAAGTACGAGTCCGATTGACAGGAAACGCAATACAAACGGGGTAACCAGCCGTGTTCGCTGTTCGGTAATTAGGGTCTGCTGATAAACTCACAGGCTCAAATTAATCAGAACTCTTGTGGATGCCAATAATTGGATGCTAGAAAGTATAGCTCGCTGAAAAACGCTCCCACGATCAATGGATGCAATCACAATCTCTTTTGCTGA
>CAISRK010000086.1 GCA_903887815.1 uncultured Bacteroidales bacterium
ATAGTTCGGATTGTGGGTAAAATGTAAAAATATTATGCTTTCTGAAATAACAACCAGAAGTTATTTAGTCTATTAAAACAACCGGTTAATTATTTTACAATAATCCGTTTAATTGCCTAAGATATTTGTCAGTGTATAAAGACTCAGGTAACCTGTAAAAGTAGAAAATTTATTTATAAATGTTATTAACAAAATATGCGTTGAATAAATAATAAAACAATCGTCTACTCTAAAAAACGCCTGTGATAAATATAAACAGAGTCGGAAAATGCTGACAAGCCTGGTCCACTTTGCATAAACCGATCCCTGAGTGGTTGAAAAAGGTATAGTTTAAATAGTCTTTTGTTAGTTGTGATATCGTTTCAGGAAGTTTCGATTCAATTGTGTTTATTGTCAATTTTATAGAAGCGTTTAAAAAACATTAAGAATTCTCTTGCCAGAAAGATTTAATGGATGCGAATTTTTAAAGAAAAATTGTTAATCAGGCAATGTGGTGAAACAGCCAGATTATTGCTTAACAGCAAGTTTCGAACGATATAGTATATTTTCGCCTTGTCTCAGTACCAATAAGTATACTCCATTTGTGAGGGTTGTTATATCCACGGCAACGGTATAATCTGCTTCATATGCCGGCAGGCCTTGAGTGAGCATCATCACACCGGAAGAACTGTATATCTCGGCAATGGAAGGATGAAGCTGACCGGCACTAAGATTTACATAAATTTTATCTTTAGCCGGATTAGGATAGATGACGATGAAAGCAGAAGTTTTGGGATCATTGCTTATAGTTTTCGACTTGGAACCTGCAATTGTGAAATTATTGTCAGAGAAATCAAAAACCATGCTGCCTGCACTTGAACCCGGAGCCCAGATCTTAACTTTATAATCACTACCCAAAGGCAGGTTCACTGGGATGGCCCAGTAACACGAACCATTACTGGGTGCCGATTGGTTAATGATGGAATGGAATACTCCGCCTTTCCATAGCTCGATTGTAACATTTTGAGGAATATAATCAGTCCATCGTATGATGCTTGTGGTCCCGACTGACAGCACTTCTCCTCCATTCGGTGAAATTACAGTGATAGGAGCATAGTTGCCATTTGCTATGGTAAAATTGTTATCACTGAAGTCGTATTTGATAGCCGTTCCGGCAGAATTGGCAAGGCTGATGACTTTTACCTTATAATCATCGCCCTGTCCAGCTGCTGTTGTAGGCGACAGGATTGTCCATAAGTAAGGGCCACCGGCAGTTGCTCCTGGTGTGATAAGCGAGTTATACACCCCTCCTTTCCAAAGTTCGATCCGTACATTTCCGCAAAGGTTTGTATTCCAGGTTATAGGATGAGTGGTCCCGATTTGCCAGACTTCCCCTCCGTTGGGAGAGGTAACAGTTATTGAGCCGCTGGTTATAGCGAAATTATTATCGCTGAAATCGGAACTGCTGCTTACAGTAACTGCCGACACTTTGACTTTGTATATATTACCTGCAGGAACCGTCGCCGAAGGTGTCCAGCTAATTGATGTAATATTTGCAGACACCTGTAAACTTAAGGTGAGGTAATAGATATCATTCTTGTAAAGATCGATTTTTACCGGTACTGGAATTGTTGATGACCATGTAATTGTTCCTGGGCATCCTGCAACCCAGGTTTCACCTCCATTAGGCGTCAATACAGTTAATACGGGCACAGGAGGAGTATAACCAATAGTGAAATTTGCATTACTGAAATCGTAAACAGAACTGGTAGAGCCGGCAACAGTTGTCGTGCTCATAATCTTGATCTTATAATCATTACCCGGGATTATGGAAGTATTGGTGGCAGCAATCACCCATTGGTAGGTTCCGGTCGAAGGGGTGGCAGCTGTGATGAGCGATTTGAAAATTCCGCCTTTCCAAAGTTCAATCCTCACCTGCTCGCAGATATTGTCGGCCCATTTTATTGTATAGGTTGATCCGATCATCCAAATTTCGCCTCCGTTTGGTGAAGTAACAGTGATTGAACCCTGGCTGATTGTGAAAGGATTATTGCTGAAGTCGGATACCGGAACTGCCGAGGTGAGAGCAGTAACTTTGACCTTGAATGAAGACCCTGCAACTGTATAATAAGGAGGAATCCATGTGCAAGTGTTCACTGATGCGGCAACCTGGCCCGCAATGGTCATATAAAACGCATTATCCTTGAATAATTCAACTTTTACAGGAACCGGTATGCTGGCTGTCCATTGTATAGTTGCAGGGCAGCCTATAATCCAGTTTTCGCCCCCGTTAGGCGTATTCACAGTAATAACCGGGGATGGTGTTGCCGGGCTAATGGTGAAATTGGCATCGCTGAAATCGGACACCACGCTTGTGGCTCCGCTTGCATTTGGCGCACTCAGGATCTTGACCTTGAAATCGTTGCCGTCGAGTATAACAGTGGCAGCAGTGAGAATGGTCCACGAATAACTCGCGTTTGAAGGGGCTGATGCTGTTATAAGCGAATTATATACTCCGCCTTTCCATAATTCAATCCTCACATTTCCACAAATAGTTCCTGTCCAGGTTATTGCATGTGTCGACCCTGCCTGCCAGACCTCTCCGCCGTTAGGTGAAGTAACAGTTAAGGAACCGTTTCCAATTGAAAACGGATTATCCGAAATATCGAAAACGGCAGGCAAGTTAGTAGTCAGGGCTGTAACTTTGATCTTATAAATATTCCCTGTAACAGCATTCGGGGTAGGTGTCCATGTATAATTAACCTGCCCGGCAGGGACCTGGCTGACGATAGTCATGTAGAAAGCATCGTTCCGGTACAGTTCGATTTTAACTGCAACCGCGGTGCTTGTGGTCCATTGTATTGTGAAAGGGCAGCCAATAGTGAGGTTTTCTCCACCATTAGGTGTTACCACAGTGACAGATTGTGAAAAAGCAGGCAACACCAGGGTGCCCAGCAGTGCAAACAGTAAAAGTTTTTTCACAGCTCTAAGATTAAGCTGATAAAATTACAATTTTTTACAAAGAAATACAAGTAATCATGCTTATTCCTAATGGAGACAGGAAGTGATAATCTGAAAATCAAATATTATGAGGCATTCGCCTTTACTAACTGAAACTGTAAACAATGGATTAACTAAATTCGTAGTAAAATTATAGAGGCCGATAAAAACTGCAGTACCCGATACATGCAGCCAAATCCACCTTCTGCCTTCAACCCTCTGCCATCAACTATCCTATTTTTTCTCAACTCTCTCATATGCCCCAAGGTCAGGCGGCCCGGGTACCATTCGCGAAATGCCTTTCCTGTCGAGAGTTATGTCGGGCACAGTTGAATTAATTATGCTTATCGAGGCTGCATCTTTGGCAAACGAGAGGGTATCGAGTTCGAAATTATTTTTACCCGGGTCTTTAAATTTGGCAGCCTTATTTTCAATGCAGTTGATAAATTTCGATTCATACCCTTTCCCGGTATAGTCGGACTTCTGCCAGGTAACAAGGCTCTGATCGAACCGGAAATCGAATGCGGTGCCGGTTTTTTCGTAAAATGCAATTTCCTGCGATTGGCTGCCTGTAACAATGCAATTGCCAAAGTAAGCTTTTGTCAGCTCACCGGGGAATTGTTTGCCTGCCGAATCAACTGTATAATTGCTTATCGATAAGGCAGGGTAGCCTCTTCCACCGAAATATCCTGCAAGGGTACAGTTCCTGAAATCGTAACTGCCTCCCTGTTCGATCGATACAACATTGCCGCCACAGTTGGTAATCTGGCAATTGGTAGCAATTATATTTGCCTTGGTAGCACGTACGCCAAAGTCGGTCATGTTGTTAATCAGGCAATTATGAAGCCTTAGTGGCTGGTTGTCCGATAGTCCTGTGCTATCTGCAAGTAGTCCGATCACAGCATTGGTTATTTCGGCGTAAGTGAAACTTATATTCCTGCTCCCGTTTTCAAGCCAGATGCCATTCCAGAGTCCGGGAATAGTGAGGTAATCATCATCCAGCCGGTCGCTTGTAAAAATTACCGGCGATTTGAGTGTGCCCGACACATTAAGCGATGCTCCCTTTCTTACCTCCATGCTGCTGCCGTTATGGAAATACACCCTGGTACCTGCATTTATTTTCATGTTACAACCACTGCCGGCAACCAGTTTTCCATAAATAACATGGGGTTTATCGTCAGGAAGGGTCACATCGCCGGTAAATACGGCATCGGTATGGAAGTATGCATCCTGTCCCCAGGCAACCAGTTTCACATCCTGCACCTTCCCGTTTGTGCTGAAAATTATTGAATCGCTCTCAATCAGAGGATTATTGACATTATTAGGGTCAATTGTGACCTTAACAAAGATGTATGCGCTATCGTTACCGGCAATTTCCAGGTCTTTATACACTTCGCAGGAAGTGCCGTCAACGTTCAGCCTGAAAGGCGATGATTTTCCCCTTGCCAGCGTAATATCCGAAATATTAATCTTGTTCTTGCCTGTATTATGGATTACAAGTGATTTGGTAACGGACCCGATTGAAGTGAATACTGTATCGAAAAGGACAGTGTCGGCACTGAACTCGAGCCTGAAAGCCGGATCGGTATTGAACTCATCTTTGGTACACTCCGAAAAAGCGATCACAAGCAATAAAGTCACAAATGAATAAAAGGCTTTCCTGAGCGTCATTATAATCAAATTAATTGGGTGCAAATATAGTCTATTGTAAATTCTCATTTCTTAACGCATTTATTGGCAAGATATTATTTTGATGTGCTGGAGTTAAATTCTACCTTAGCATCAAAAAAGGTAAATGGAAGAAAAAGCCTTATATCAAGAGTTACTAAAGTTGATTGTGCCTAAAGAAATCACAGATAA
>CAISRK010000087.1 GCA_903887815.1 uncultured Bacteroidales bacterium
AGACTGTTGCAGGTGTTGAACACATCTGGCGTAGCCTGGCCAAAGCAAACGCGGTTCGGAATTCACTTCTTCTCTGCCTGGGAGGCGGGGTTATTACCGATATGGGCGGATTTGCTGCCGCCACATTTAAACGCGGGATCGATTTTGTTCATATTCCGACCACTTTACTCGCAATGGTTGATGCTGCTTTAGGTGGGAAGACCGGCGTTAACCTTGATTCGGTCAAAAACCAGTTGGGCGTTTTTGAAATGCCTAAAGCTGTGTTTATTTTCGATACTTTCCTTGAAACCCTGTCGAAAAGGCAGAAACTTTCGGGTTTCGCCGAAATGATAAAGCATGCTGTGATCGATTCACCTGACCATTTCGAAAAGCTCATGCTGCTCAATTCACCCGAAAAAATTTGCAACGATGCCAATATACTTGAATCAGTGCTTGTAAAGGTTGCTGTTGTTAAGCAGGACCCCAAAGAGGCCGGCATCCGGAAAGCACTTAATTTCGGACATACAATAGGCCATGCCATCGAAACCTATTCACAAAAACACGACACCAATCCCCTGCTTCATGGCGAAGCCATTGCAATCGGGATGATATGCGAAAGTTTTATCTCGATGCAGCTGCTTGGTTTTCCCGAAGATGACCTCAGGCAGATATCGGCTTTTATTAACCGGCACTTCCCGGAGTACAGGCTGAAACCCGCAATTGCAGAAGAGTTGTTTGTTTATATGTACCAGGATAAGAAGAGTTTCGATCCGATGCAGCTTAACTTTTCACTTTTACGTGGCATAGGCAAACCTGTTTGGGATCAGCTGGCAGGTGAAAAACTGGTCCGCGAAAGCCTGCACTTTTACACAAACCTCGATGCCGGTTTTTTTGTATAACCAGCACTCTGAATCCAGTGAATTCAAATTTAAAGTTCCGGTTTAGCATGCCCTGGAATTGCCAGTGACGCTTAACGCAAATATCTTTAAATTTGCATATCAAGTAAAAAATTTAGCTGAATGAATCGTATCCGTTTTCAACCTGGAATCCAATCCTGTTCGGTAAGCTTGCCTGTAAGCAAAAGTATCATGAACAGGTTGCTGGTCATAAACTTCCTTTCCGGGGGAACTGATATACCTGGACTTGAATCGGAGGCCGAAGATATTTCAACCATGCAACGCTTGCTGAAGGAAATCTCAGAAAATAAAAATAAAAGTGATAATGTATTCGAATTAAATACCGGCAATGCTGGCACTGTGATGCGTTTTCTTACTGCTGTTCTTGCTGTTACACCCGGTAAATGGCTTATAACGGGGTCGGCCCGCATGCAGAACCGGCCTGTCAGGCCCCTTACCGACGCTTTGATTCAACTGGGAGCCACATTGATATACGTATCCGAAGTCGGTTATCCGCCTTTAATGATTACCAGTTCAACGGGCATAAGCGGTGGAGTTGTGAATCTTGATGCCGGCATAAGCAGCCAGTTTATTAGTGCGCTTATGATGATAGGTCCGGACTTGCTGAATGGCCTTGAAATCGGACTGCAGGGAAACATCATTTCGGCGTCCTATATACGGATGACCGCAGAGTTGATGAGAAAAGCCGGCGCTGAAGTCACCTTTGATGGAAACCACATACGGGTAAGTAAGCAACATTACAGGGAATTTATATTTGAGCAGCTGTCCGAACCCGACTGGAGTGCGGCCGCTTTCTGGTTCGAAATTGTGGCTCTGTCGGATAATATGCAGGTTTTGCTGACAGGGTTGACAGATTTGAGTGTTCAGGGCGATTCGGTTTTACCCGCAATTTTTGCGAACCTGGGAGTGCGCTCAATATTCCTGCCCGAAGGTTTGCTTATTGAAAAGTCGGGTATACCTGCACCGGATGAGTTTGATTATAATTTTACCGATTGCCCTGACCTGGCGCAGGCGGTGATAGTGAGTTGTGCTGCTCTCGGAATAAAGGGACGGTTCGCGGGCCTTGAAACCCTCAGGGTGAAGGAAACCGACCGTATCGAAGCTTTACGCACCGAACTAAACAAACTTGGATATTTTGTAAAAGTGGAAGGAAATTTGATTTTACTTGAGGATAAAAACCGGCCAACTTTAAGCGATACAGAAACCGATGTGATAAATTGTTACGATGATCACCGAATGGCAATGGCTTTTGCTCCTCTGGCGCTGGTACATAACAATATCTGCGTCGACGATCCTGCTGTGGTTAAAAAATCGTATCCGGGTTTCTGGAGAGATATTTCACAGCTTGGATTAATATTGGAATAGGGAAATACTGATCATTGGTCTTATACCCATTATACGATTTGTGAATTGCTATTTACGATTTACGATTTACGATTTACGATTTACGATTTACGATTTACGATTTACGAATATGGCCTCTACCATCCACCGTCAACGTTCTCCCCTCACTTCTCATTCTCTCACTTCCCACTTCCCCCCTCTCACCCGCTATCAACATCCGGTTAATAACTTTGTAAAAGCATACCGTTAAATTTTGATATTTTTGCTTTTGGAACACTAATAACGCCATACACATGACGGTAGACATATTTATCCCTTGCTTTATCGACCAGATTTATCCTGAAACAGGTTTTAATATGGTGAAAATACTCGAAAAATGCGGGGTTGAAGTACATTATAACAACCATCAGACCTGTTGCGGGCAGATGGCATACAACAGCGGTTTCTGGGAAGAAGCCAAAGCAGTAGGGGAGAAGTTTATCCGCGATTTCCCGAATAACAGGTATATTGTAGGTCCATCGGCATCCTGTGCCGGTTTTGTTCGGAATTATTATGATGAAATGTTCTATAATTCGGCTTTGCACATCGAATATCACCAGTTGAAAAAGAATTTTTATGAGTTTACTGATTTTATGGTAAATGTTTTGAAGGTGACGGATGTGGGGGCCAAATTCGATCATGTGATCACCTATCACGATTCATGTGCTGCTTTGCGCGAATACGGGCTCACCGATCAGCCACGTGAGTTACTTAGTAATGTCCGCGGGCTTGAAATCCGTGAAATGAAGGAAACAAATACCTGTTGCGGGTTCGGGGGTACATTTGCGGTTAAACACGAACCGATTTCAACAGCTATGGCCGAACAAAAAGTACTTCATGCGCTCGAAACAGGCGCAGAGTATATTGTAAGCACCGATTCGTCATGCCTAATGCACCAGCAGGGCTATATCGACAAGCACAAACTTCCTATAAAGACTATGCATGTAATTGACTTACTTGCACAGGGTTGGTAAACGGAAATCTTCTGTAATTAACTCTCATATAAGTCAACTTCTTAACTTATAATTAGAACCCCGCTGGTATTTATTCCTCCGGGGTTTTTCTTTTCGAATTGCGTAATTATTTTTGTGACTGAAAAACTAAATTTCTAATTTTACGCCCTAACTCCAATTCTATAATCACAAGTTAATGACTCGGATAATAATCATACTTAGCATATTATTGATTTGTTTCTCGGTTGTTAAGGCACAGGAAAATCAGCGGTCAGACATTTGCCAGCAGGAACAGGGGTTAGATTTGATCACGTTCGATCATTCTGACGAAGAAAATGATTTTTTTTATATCAAGCTTTCATTGCTGGACAACAATTTCGAGAAATATTATTTTATAAAACTTAGTACCGGGCAAAAAATCTATTTATTTACCAAACGCGATTACGATGCGGATTCAGCATTGTTTTTCACACATAACTTCAGCAGGGAGAATACGGTAATTCAACTTAAAGAGATATATCGACAAGTACTGGAAGCCAACCTGTTGTTTGATGAAAGTTATAAAAACAAATGTCTCGAATCATCACAATTCAATACCCCCAAAAAGGAGACTCAAAACAAAGCGCCCATAGCCACAGTAGTTGTTCCTTGTGAGGATGCTCAGGTTTCTTGTTCGGGCAATACGTATACTTTTCCGGCAAGAACCGGCGACACCATAGCTCCGGCACCTGATGCTAATAATTATCCTAATTATGGATGTTTAAATTCACGGCTTCGCCCCTCCTACTATTTTATGCAGGTCAGTACTCCTGGAAATATTGTGATACAGATATCTCAAGTCAGTAATTCTCCTGGACATCCATTGCAGGATGTGGATTTTATCTGCTGGGGGCCGTTTACATCTCTTGCAGAAGGATGTACCACAGGTCTAACAGGAAAATGTTTCGGATCCGGATGCCCGGATAATACAAGTAATGCTTTTTTCTATCCAAGCGGGAATATTGTTGATTGCAGTTGGTCGAATTCTCCAGTTGAAAATTGTCATATCAACAATGCCACATTTGGACAAATTTATATTTTAATGATGTTGAATTATGTGGATCAACCGGCAACCATTACATTCTCCCAAACAGGAGGTACTGCTGAAACAAATTGTGATATTGTATTGAATTGCGGAATAATCTCGGTAAATGCCACTCCAACTCCGTGTAATCCGGCAACAAATAAATATGATGTTACGGTTGGAGTTGAATTTGTTAATCCACCCGCCACAGGTACACTTGAAATAACAGAGCCAACTTTTCCGGTTCTAAACAAATCGGTTCCAATACCATTTGTCAGCCCATATTCTTACACAGTTAATAATCTAACATGTGACGGAGCTACTCATAACTTGACGGCTACATTTTCGGATAATTTACCTTGTTCTTTATCTAATTTTTATACCAGCCCTGATGCTATGTGTCCTGCAGCAATAATTTCAGGAGGAGGCCCCATTTGCGATGATGGTGTAACCAAAGCCACAGTTACTATAACTTTTATTGGCTCCGGGCCTTTTACATTTGAATATGCAATCGATGGTGTTACGCAGCCGGCAGTTATTTCGCCTGGTAATACATACCCGATTTTAACCGATATACCAGGTGTTTATACCCTGGTATCGGTCGATAATGGGTCGGCATGTCCTCTGCCGGGAACTATATCCGGGCAAGCAGATGTCAGCCTTGAAACTCTTCCCACTGCAGTAATATCAGGCACAACATCAATATGCCCCGGTGCTTCAGCAACACTTTCAGTTGCACTAACCGGCACAGGTCCCTGGGACCTGACTTACACTGATGGAACTACCCCTGTTAATATTACAGGGAATACAACAAATCCTTTCACTTTCGTAGTAACCCCTGCGACTACACAAACATATACCATTACATCAGTTTCCGATTCAAGAAGATGTTCGAATACAGGTACAGGCAGCGCTGTTGTTACAGTAAACCTGCTTCCTACAGCAACTATTAGTGGTTCAACAAGTATTTGTTCCGGTTCACCCGCTGGTACAACACTTTCAGTAGTACTTACCGGTACAGGACCTTGGAACCTGACATACACCGATGGTACCACCCCGGTAAATATTACTGCGAATACTATAAATCCTTTCACTTTCGTTGTAACCCCAGCAAACACAAAAACCTATACAGTTACATCCGTTACTGATGCAACTACCTGTTCGAATGCAGGTACTGGCAGCGCTGTTGTTACGGTAAACCTGCTTCCTACGGCAACTCTAAATGGTACAACAAGTATTTGTTCCGGTTCACCGACTGGTACAACCCTTTCAGTAGCACTTACCGGTACTGGTCCCTGGGACCTAACTTATACCGATGGCACCACGCCGGTAAATATAACCGGGAATAATTTCAATCCTTTTACTTTTAATGTAACCCCTGCAAGTACAACCACTTATAACTTAATAAGTGTTACGGATGCGAATTTGTGTTCCAATTCAGGTGCCGGCAGCGCTGTTGTAACTGTAAAACCGCTACCAACAGCAGCAATAAGCGGTACAACAGCAATATGCTCAGGGTCTTCGGCTACAATTTCAGTGGCACTTACTGGGACCGGGCCCTGGGATTTTATTTACACTGATGGCACCACCCCGGTAAATATTACAGGGACCAATTCCAATCCTTTCCTTTTTAATGTTACGCCTGCAAGTACTTTAACCTATGAAGTAACTGCGGTTTCTGATGCAACTATATGTTCGAATACAGGCACCGGTAGCGCTCTTGTTACAGTAAATCCGATACCAACTGTTGACCTAATAACAAATCAGACCTTTTGCAACGGGCAGACAGTCAATGCAATTCCTTTTACTGGCACTCCTTTAAATCCTTCGTTTGGCACTTTATTTTTCACATGGTCGAATAGCAATACAGCCATAGGACTTGCTGCTTCCGGAACCGGGGATATTTCATCTTTTATTGCCACAAATACAGGCACATCTGCACTTGTTGCTTCCATTACTGTTACCCCTAATTTCAATTATGCCGGGAAAACATGTATTGGCACGCCCGAATTAATCGTTATTACAGTAAATCCTACTCCGACTGTGAATGCCATTAATGGTGCAGATTATTGCAACGGTTCGGCTGGTGGTGGGCAGATTTTCACAGGCACAGCAACTATATTTGGATGGTCTTCTTCAAATATTTCACTCGGCTTATCCGCTTCAGGGACAGGTACAGCATTGCCCACCTTCACGGCTTCTATTGTGGGTACTTCTACTGAAGTATCCACTATAACTGTAACTCCATATTTTATCGGATCCGGTGCAACCTGTATCGGGACACCTACCACTTTTACCATCCGGGTGAACCCAACCCCGACTGTAAATACAATCTCACCCGCTGCCTATTGCAACGGTTCGGGTGGCGGCGGGCAGGCGTTTATTGGGACTGCCACTTTGTTTGAATGGACTTCAACCAATACCTCTTTCGGATTGTCGGGTTCGGGAACAGGCACAGCATTACCTACATTCGTAGCAGTCAACTCAGGCACTGCACCGGAAATAGCAACTATAACGGTCACTCCTTATTATAATAGTTTGAATGCTACTTGTGCCGGGACAGCCACAACATTTACCATAACGGTTAACCCAACGCCGAATATTAATTTTATTGGTAATCAGATATGGAACAACAGCTCTGCAGTACCTGTCATCCCTGTAACGGGTACAGTATCTGGAAGCACTTTTACCTGGACCAATAATAATATAAATATTGGCCTCGGAGCTTCCGGAAATGGTGACATTCCTCCATTTACAGCTACCAATACCGGTAGTGTGCAAATTTTTGCTACTATCACCATAACTGCATCTGCAAATGGCTGTGCTGGGCCCAATAAACTTTATACAATCACAGTCAACCCTACTGCTTCAGCGGGTACTGTTCCTGATCAAACATACTGTAATGGTAATAATGCGCCCGTTACTGTCCTTTCCAGTACTGTACCCAATACAACATTTGAATGGACCAACAGCCATCCTTCAATTGGATTAGCAGCCAGTGGCACAGGAAACGTTAGTTCGTTTACTGCCACAAATACTGGCAATGTACCTGTTATTGCAACTGTAACAATTACCCCCTATGCTTTTGGAAGTCCAGGTCCACAGGTAACATATTCACTGACTGTTAATCCTACACCCACAATCATTACATCACTAAGTAATCAAGTTTATTGCAGTGGGGACAATGTATCTTCAACAGTATTATCGGGACCGGTGCCGGGTACAACGTATTCGTGGGCATGTAATAACACTTCTGTTGGCCTTTCTGCAGCAGGCCCAGGAAATGTCAGCTCATTTACTGCAAGCAATACAGGGACAGTTCCGATTTCTGCAACAGTAACCATTACACCTGTCGCTAATTTATGCACAGGTCCAACCCGGAATTATACTATAACAGTGAATCCTGTGCCAACCGTTAACACAATAAATGACCAGGCATATTGTGTTGGCACATCAGTGCCCGTTACATCGGTTAATGGACCAGTAGTCGGTACATTTACCTGGACAAACTCTGCCCCGTCAATAGGATTGGGAGCCAGCGGAAATGGAAACATAAGCTCATTTGTAGCCAGTAATACAGGTACGGTACCTTTAATTGCTACCTTAAGTATTACTCCGATGGCGAATGGATGTACAGGGCCTGTATACATGTACAAAATAACCATCAACCCGGTGTCTTCAGTAGCTCCGGTTAATCCTCAAACCTTCTGTAGCGGCGCATCCGTAGGCGCCACTGTTTTAACTGGTCCAGTAACAGGAACCACCTTTACATGGACAAACAGCAATCCATCAATCGGCCTTACAGCGAGTGGCACCGGCAATGTGCTTCCATTTATTGCCACGAATACCGGGTTAGTTCCCGTGGTTGCAACGGTTCAAATAACTCCTTATTTTATTAATGCTGGTGCAACATGCCAGGGAACACCCCGAAGCTATACTATAACAGTGAATCCAAACATCACAGTTGCTTTAACCTCAGCATCTGGTACTCCGAATCAGAATATCTGCCTTGGCTCATCTATTATTGATATAACATACAATACCAATGCAGCAACAACTGTAAATTTTTCTCCCCTACCTGCCGGGGTTTCGGGAACATGGGCAAGTAATCAGATATCAATAGCTGGAAAACCTACAGTATCTGGAACGTTTAATTATTCTATAACGTTAACGGGCACTTGTTCCCCGGTCAATATCACGGGAACTATTGATATTACTCATAATCCGCTTGCAGATGCGGGTCCCAATGCTTATATGTGCAGTGGCGACCCCGACTTTGAATTTCCCTTAAGTAACCCTCAGTACTATGAT
>CAISRK010000088.1 GCA_903887815.1 uncultured Bacteroidales bacterium
GCTTTTCTTTATAGGTTGTAATCAAATACTCAAGAGCATCTTCTTTTAAATTGGTATCCATTACCAAAAGATTAAAACTGCTGATAAAGTCAGCTTTTTCCTTAAAAAAATCAATGTCCAGACGGCTGGTGATTTCCATGTCATTTAAACCGACAAACAGGTCATTGTCTTTATCCATGACAGCCATATAGATGCTGTTGCTTTCATTTTTAACCTCAAGGCTCTGGTGTATGCCGATATTTAAATTCTGCAAGTTTATTTTCGCAAGCAAGCTGAACGTATCATCGCCGAATACAGTAAGAAAAGAGACTTTATTACCCAGTAAGGCTATGTTGGTTACTATGTTACAAGCAACACCGCCGAATGCCATATAAATCTTTGCACGGTTTGAATCATTCATGGTGCAGGGAGATTCGGCATGAGCAAAAATGTCGATATTCTGGGCACCGATAACCAATGTTTTAAGCATAGTATTCAATGATTTCGGATGATTTATCTGCTATTCCTTAATGCGCTGTCAAACTTCACAGCCTGTCACGATTTAACAGGAAATGATTCCTGCAAAAGCAGGACACCTGCTGAGGTCATGAAGTTTCAAATATACTCCAAAACCCGCCATTTGTGAAAGATTTTGTTATGTGGTCGTCTTGCTTTTGTTAAGAGTGTCGTTCTTTATTGTTTTTTGTCAGGCTACCCCATATCGTTAATATACTAGTCAACAGGCTCCCAAAGTTCAATCTTGTTGCCTTCTGTGTCTATAATATGAACAAATTTTCCATAGTCGAATGTCGCAATGCTGTCAAGTATGGTTACTCCATTTTGTTTGAGTTTGGTTACAAGTCCTTCAATATTCTGGACCCTGTAATTAATCATAAAATCTTTTTTGGAAGGGGAAAAGTATTCATCTCCTTTTTTGAAAGGACGCCATTGAAGAGAGTTTATCTCATCAGGGCTGTTGATGTTTCTGGATTCAAAATTCGAAGATCCCCAATCATTCATTTCAATACCTAAATTTTTTGTGTACCATTCTTTCGTTTCCTTGGGATTGTCTGAAAAAAAGAAAATTCCACCAATTCCTGTTACTTTAGGGGTTGTGTCCCTAGCAGAGACTATATTAGGCGGTTCATTTTTTTGTTCTTCCCTTTTATTTGTTTTATTATTTATCGAGATGCAACTTGAAAGAATTGTTACTATCGCAATTGTTATAATGAGTAGTCTATTCATTATGCCTTTCTGTTTTTTACGATTGTGTCGCCATTTGATTTGCAGCTCACATTCCGAAGCTATGTGCATCAGAGGATTGCGGGCAGCTATGCTTTCTGTCACCACCGAAGTTTGAGTGGGCAAAATGTTTGAAATAAAGTGCCTTTTCTGTTTTTTGATTATTCTCATTCCGCTCCTGACGGAAATACAGGTTTGTAGTCCCTACTGGTCTGACGGTTTTTAATTCGATTTTGAACTTTGCATTCTAGAGATACTCCAACCTGTTTTACGAAAATATATACCCTCTTTAGCTGAACTCCTCGTGATCGCCCTGGAACCGGAACCCGAGCCTCTTGCCTGTTGTAATTTTCATATTATCGAGTGTGCTTTGTATATCGGCTACGGTGATCATCTTGGTTGAATCGTAAGGCGGGGTGAGCAGGTCGAAATTGCAGGTATACCGTATGGCCGATTCGAGGATCAGCCTTACCGACTCCCTGCTTATAACCGACGACTGGAAGTTATTATACAACTGCCCGACTTCGCGTTTGCCCTCAACAAAATAATGCTTCTCGCTGTTCACGAAAATACGGCCTATCATATATCCCAGGTCGTTCACCCGGTTGTATTTGAACGAGTCGGCCAGGAAATTGAAAATCATAATAATACCACAATACGAACGGCTTGTGTTTTCGCTTATGTACATGGTTTTCATCACCTCATGATCACGCGAAAACTCAAAAACGTTGGTGTGCATGGTAAATATCAGAATATCGCCCCCAAACCTGAGCTCAGCTTCAAATTCGCCTTTGTCGCGGTATTCGAAAGGGATCTGCGTAGGCTCGGCCTTGTATTTCAGCCTGTATTCTTCGGCCAGCTCGGCCAGGGATATTTTAAACAGGCGGAAAGTATCAAGCGTGGCGTGGTATACCTCCTGCTTGAAGGATGCCTTTTTACGTAAACCATCTAGTAGATCGTCGTTCGGATGTATGTCCATCATAGTGCCGGAATTTTATTTGAATACGATATTTGTGCTATTTCTCTTTGCTATTTTCCTTTTACATTTTCCTGGTCCTTTTCACGGTATGGGAAGCGCGGGAAATACGGGATGAGTTTGCATAAAGAATGAACTGATAAAGAATCTGTTGCCTGGTACTCCCTTCCTGCTCACCACGAGGACAGGGATAGGAATTACCTGTAAATCTTACCTTTCAGAAACATGCTGCAGGTTAATTTTCGGCAAATAAAATTACTCTATTATCGAACCTGAAACTAATTATCGCTTTATTTTTTTTACGGCTGCCAGTGCACAGTTTACACCATCGAGGGCCGACGAAACTATACCGCCCGAATAGCCGGCTCCTTCGCCACAGGGGTACAGGCCAGCCAGGCCAACATGCTCTAAGGTGTCGGGGTTGCGCGGAATACGCACCGGCGACGATGTGCGCGATTCGGTGCCGAGAATCAACGCTTCCGAGGTATGGTATCCTTTCATCATTTTATCGAATTCGACGAAGGCCTGCCTCAGCCTGCCGGCAACAAAGGGTGGAAGTATTTCGTGAAGGGGAGCGGCTACTATTCCCGGGTAATACGAACAATCAGGCAGTGACGACGAGTTAACGCCTTTTGTGAAATCAGTGATCCGCTGTGCCGGGGCAGCCTGCCTCATACCGGCGGCACGCCAGCATGCATCTTCAACCTGGCGCTGGAATTCAAGTCCGGCAAACGCACCGAAACCTGATAAATGAGCAATATCAGCTGGTTCGATCTGAACAACGATGCCGGAGTTGGCAAAAGGCGAATTACGGCGGCTGTTCGACATGCCGTTAACCACTACTTGCCCTGCTTCGGTGGCCGCCGGAACAATAGTACCTCCCGGGCACATGCAGAATGAAAATACACCGCGCCCGTCAATTTGTTTCACAAGGCTGTACGATGCTGCCTGCAGGTAGGGATCGCGGGGCGAATGATGATATTGAATACCGTCAATCAGTTCCTGGGGATGCTCCGCACGAACGCCCAGGGCGAAACTCTTGGCTTCGAGTGCAAGACCTTTGTGCTGAAGCAGGTCGTAAATATCGCGTGCCGAATGCCCGGTGGCAAGTATTACAGCCTGGGCCTCGCACGAATTGCCGTTTTTATCAACAACTCCCCTGATTTTGCCGTTCTGTATTATAAGATCTGAAATGCGCCGGTTGAAACAAATCTCACCGCCCGCATCGAGTATGGTCTGGCGCATGGCACCCACAATAGCCGGGAGCTTATCGGTTCCAATATGCGGGTGGCTGTCGATAAGTATATCATCGGCCGCACCATGAGCCACAAGGATCTCGAGTATGTTGCCTACATTGCCGCGCTTGGTTGAACGGGTATAGAGTTTGCCGTCGCTGTATGTGCCGGCACCGCCTTCGCCGAAACAATAATTGGAGTCGGGGTTTACAATATGTTCGCGGTTGATCTGTGCAATATCGAACTTACGCGCTTTCACATCTTTCCCCCGCTCGATAAGTATGGGTTTCAAGCCGTTTTCGATAAGGGTAAGAGCTGCAAACAGTCCTGCAGGTCCGGCTCCAACCACTATAACCGGGGGTTTATGGCTTACGTCAGCGAATGTTTTGCGGGTAATTTTGCGTATTTCGGCCGGTTGCTCATCGATAAATACTTCGGCTTTAAGCCTTATTTTAACTTTCGAGGCACGCGCATCAACCGAACGCTGTATGGGATTGAGATGCTTGATCCGGGCAGGCGGAATGCGCAGCGTATGGGCAAAGGCCGTTTTCCATCCCGACGGGTCGGCAGCCTGTTTCGGGGTCATGGAAATTTCAATTTCTTTACGCATACCTCTATGTATAAGTGATGAGCCTCATGGCTGAAGGATAAGAATAGCTGACGAATACTTACCAACAGGCGGAAAGGCTGAATGTTTTAACCCGGGAAAATTTATTCGAAGGTAAAGGAAATCTGGAAGATTTTCGATTTCATAAAATCAACCGACGAGGTGTAAATGGTATTGTCGCGTTTCAATATATCGGCTAAACCGTACGACATTGATACTTCCGTCCCGAACTTGAAATAAGCGGTATAAAAGTCGAAACCAAAGCCACCCATGGCGTAAAAATCCTTGCGGTTGATAAATACATTGGCAGAGTTGCCTTCCGATTTTTTCTTAGCATTCGATGCAAGATCGAGCGAATATTTTCCGCCGGCCATCACATAGGGCCTTATATTGTGAATCCTGTCGCCCTTAAAACGCACCCAGAGCGGGAACTCGACAAATGTCGACTGTACGCTTTTTGATACATAAAGCATCTCGGGAGTATGTGAATTGAAATAGTTTTTAATCGAATAATCAATGACCCGTTCGCCGAAAGTAAGCGAAGGCGTGAGCCTGAGGTCAAAATGATCACCCATCCTGAGGTTGCCTATTATTCCGATCACAAAGCCGAATGTAGGGGTGGTTTCCATGTTATACAGGTAAGCCGAATCACTGCTTTGATCGGGCATAAGCTGGTCGTAGTCGTTGTATTGCAACTTTTGCTGGTAATCGGGGGTTGTACGTATCGAAAACAGCATTTTGTTGATACCTAACAGGAACCCGAAATGGTAGGGTGAATTATCGTAATCAGGTTTGTTGGCAACCTGCCTGGTTTGCGAAAAGGCATTACCTGTAATGCAAAACAGCAATAAAATTATAAAAAACGTATGGGTGCGAAGCATGAATATCTGGGTAAGCTCTGGAAAAACGAAGTTTTTCAGTATTTAGTATGCAAAGCAATTACTTCGAAGGAATTTTGTGCCAGCTTTATCCGTGTATTTACTTTTTCCCGATGTACAGGTTAGTGATGCCGAAACTCAGGCTCTTGAATTCAGCCTGGCTGAAACCAGCTGCAAGCATGATTTTAATAAACTCGTCATCCTGTGGGAAAGCGGCAACCGACTCAGGCAAATAGGTATATGCAGTGCTGTCCTTCGAAACTAACCTTCCGATGGTTGGCAGTATAAACCGGGAGTAAAACCCGAAAAGCTGTTTAACCGGGAAGGCTTTGGGTTTCGAGAATTCGAGTATAAATGCTTTTGACCCGGGTTTAAGCACCCTGCACATTTCGTGCAGGCCTTTCGGGAGGTTTTCGTAATTGCGTACACCGAAAGCAACCATGGCGGCATCAAATTCGGCATCGCCGAAAGGCAGGTTCTCCGAATCGGCTTTCAGAAGGGTGATCATTTTCCCGAGCCCGAGTTTGTTCACTTTTTCCTGCCCTATGGCAAGCATCTCTTCGGCTATATCGGTACCGGTAATATTATCGGGATTTATCCTGGCTGCTGCAATCGAAAGGTCGGCGGTTCCTGTTGCAAGGTCGAGGATGCGGCGGGGATTGTCCTTGGCCATGAGTTTAACCAGTTTCTTCCTCCAACCCCTGTCGATGCCCATCGATAACAGGTGGTTAAGCAAATCGTAGCGTCCGGCAATGTTGTTGAACATAGCCTGCACCTGCTGCTTGCGGCCGGGTACCTGGGTGGTGGGAGGTTTGGTCATTTTAGGGGTTGATGGGTTGATAGGTTGATAAGTTGATGGGGTTTGGGGTAATTGACAATTGACAATGGATAATTGACAATGTTGTTGTTTGGTTGATAGGTTGATGGGTTGATGGGTTGATGTGTTGGGGGGGTAATTGACAATTGATAATGGACAATTAATTATGATTTATGGGTTGATGGGTTGATAGGTTGATAGGTTGATGGGTAATTGAAAATGAACAAAGGACAATGGACAATGGTTTGGGATGTTTCAAGATACCAACAACAAATAACCAGCAACCAGTAACAAGAAACCAGCCACCCGCCACCTACGCCAGCAGCGCCATCGCTTCGGCGAGCAGCTTTTGCTTGTCGACTGGAACAACCCCGGCCTGTTCACAAACCAGGCCGCCGGCAAGGTTCGAGAGGGAAGCCATGAGTACAGGGTCGGTGCCAAGGGCAAGGCAAAGGGCCGCAACACTTATTACCGTGTCGCCGGCACCCGATACATCGGCTATGCTGCGCATTTCGGCCGGAATACAGTTTGAAGTATAACTGCCGCCGGATGCCGAACTGATAAAAACCCCGTTTTCGGAAAGGGTTATCAATACCTGTTTCAGATCCTGGCCGGTATGAAGTATCTTCGCAGCCTTCTGAAGGCTTGCGGCTGATTTAGGGTCAATCTCTATCTTCAGCCCTTCGCATATCTCTTTCAGGTTAGGCTTGAACAATGTTATTCCTTTGTAAGCCGCAAAGTTTCTCTTCTTAGGATCAACAGCAACCGGAATATGGTTTGCCCTGGCCAAACCTATAACGGTTTGGATAACCTCCGGTGTGAGGACGCCCTTATTATAATCCTGCAGGATTATAACATCAGGTTTATGAAACGAAACCAGACGGGATATCTTTTCAAGGAAAACAACAGTGTCAACTTCCGGAATGTCCGTATCCATTTCTTCATCAACCCTCAGCATCTGCATGTGGTTGCTTATAATCCTGAATTTGGTTGTGGTAATGCGGTCAATTCCTTTTGTAATCCCATCGGTGCTTAATCCCTGGTCATTCATAAGATCAAGCAAAACATCGCCCTGCTTGTCGTTACCTATTACCGAACAAAGTATAGCTTCAGCACCCAGGGCTTTCACATTGAGAGCCACGTTGGCGGCCCCGCCCAGCATATTATTACGCTCTTTGAGTGCAACAACGGGAACGGGGGCTTCGGGCGAAATACGATCGACCTTGCCGATCAAGTATGAGTCGATCATGACATCTCCAACTATCATTACCCTGCAGGTATCGAATTTGCCGAAAAGCTGCCTTAGTTCCTGTTGCGAAATGATCATTACTATAGAATTGAGTGAAGCATTTTTTTAAGATGAAATCCCCGTATATAACGGGTTGGCTCTGACTTTATTTCAGGTTGTTCAGCGCAAGGCTGATACGCTTTATTGCTTCGCGAAGGTTATCTTCGGAAGTGGCATACGAAATACGTATGCAGTCGGGCGAACCGAATGCAGCACCGGGCACCATGGCAACAAAAGCAGTATCGAGAAGGTAATCGCAAAGTTCGGAACCCGAAAGGATAACCCGGTCGCCGGTCGATTTTCCATAAAACGATGTTACTTCAGGGAACAGGTAAAATGCTCCTTCGGGAACATTCAGCTTCAGACCGGGTATTTCGCGCAGCAGGCTTATTGCCATATCGCGGCGGTACTTGAAAGCATCCACCATTTGTTTTATATCCTGGCTTTCGGCAGGATCGGTGTTCATTGCCACAATAGCTGCCCTTTGTGTTATAGAGCAGGCTCCTGAAGTGATTTGTCCCTGGAGTTTGTCGCAGGCTTTCGATATATCCTTATTGGCAGCCATATAGCCCAGGCGCCAGCCTGTCATGGCAAAGCCTTTCGAAAGACCGTTGATGACAATTACCCTGTCGTGAATTTCGGCGAAAGAGGCAATGCTGTGATGTTTCCCTGTAAATATGATGTTTTCGTATATCTCGTCGGAAATAACAAATACCTGCGGGTGACGGGCAAAAACTGCGGCAAATGCCTTGAGCTCGTCATACGTATATACTGTTCCCGAAGGATTGCAGGGACTGCTGAACATGAAAAGTTTGGTAGCTGGGGTAATCGCTTCTTCAACCTGTTCGGGGGTCACCTTAAAGTCGGTTTGTATGCTGCTTTCGATAAATATACCTTTGGCTCCTGCCAGCTTGATCATTTCCTTGTACGAAACCCAGTATGGCGCAGGGATCAACACTTCCTCGCCCGGGTTTACCAGGCAGAGAATGGCATTGGCAAGCGACTGTTTGGCACCGGTTGAAACAACAATCTGTTCGGCAGTATAATCAAGGCCGTTATCACGTTTGAGCTTCAGGGCAATGGCCTGCCTCAGTTCGGGATAACCCGGAACCGGGGTGTAATGCGAGTAATTCTGGTCGATAGCTTCCTTCGCTGCATCTTTAACGAGGTCGGGTGTATCAAAATCAGGCTCGCCTATACTCAGGTTAATAACATCAAATCCCTGTGCCCTCAGTTCGCGGCTGCGGCGGGTCATTGCAAGGGTTTCCGATTCTGCAAGCAGGTTAATCCTGTCGGACAAATAATTCATTACTGAAAGGTTTAAAAATCGTTAGTGGCAAAAGTAGAAAAATTATTATCCGGTACAGTTTTTTAGCCGCTGTTTGTTATCCCGGTAACAATAATTTGAAGCGGGAAAAACCTGTTTCAGCTGTCCGGAACTATATAAATCAGCCCGTTATAACTTTTTCGCTGAAGCCGATTAATATTCTGACCGCTATGCATTTTTTCCGAAATTTGCCGGATAAACATATATTGCCATGAATGATTTGTTCGAATTGCTGAAATACGTGGTTCCGTCGCTGGTTGTACTGGCTGCAGCCTACTACCTTCTGAAGATGTTTCTTGATAAAGAATCCGAAAAGAACCAGGTACAGCTGAGGCTCGATATGCAGAAAATTTCGCTTCCGGTGCGCATGCAGGCATACGAGCGCCTTGTATTGCTTCTCGAACGTATTGAACCGGCCGGACTCCTTGTGCGTACCAATGTGCCGGGAATGTCGGCGCAGCAGCTCCAGACAGCACTGGTACACTCGGTTCGCTCGGAATTTGAACATAACCTGTCGCAACAGTTGTATGTTTCATCGAAAGCCTGGGAACTCGTGCGGAACGCCCGTGAAGAAACTATTAAGCGCATCAATACGGCAGCTTTGCAGCTTCCTGCCGAAGCCACTTCGGCAAACCTGGCGAGCCTTATCCTGATGAACGATATGGATAACGAACAATCGGCTGTTAAAAACGCACTCGACACGCTGAAATCAGAGGCAAGGATCAATTTCTTCTAGACCGGGGCGCAGGTCGCGCTTGTAATCCTTTTCACCACATCCTAAAAACAATTCCGGGGCTTACCGAACCATTGTAGCGAATCGTTGTTTAATTATTACGATAATTAGTTAAACAATGCGACGATTCGAGTTTATACAGTTTGTTCCTGCAGGCCTTGATGTTGTGTGGGATTTTTTCTCTTCACCTGTCAACCTTTCGAAAATTACCCCGCCCGGGATGGGTTTTATAATGACTTCGCCCTTGCAGCCTGAGATGTATGCCGGCATGTTTATTACGTATAAAGTAAGTCCGGTGCCCGGATTCAGGCTCAACTGGGTAACCGAAATCACACATGTTAACCCAAAGAAGTTCTTTATAGATGAACAGCGTCGTGGTCCATACAGCATCTGGCACCACGAACATCATTTCAGGGAAGTCGAAGGCGGTGTCGAAATGCACGACATTCTCAGTTACCAGGTTCCTTTTGGTTTCATCGGCTCGCTGGCTGACCTGGTTTTTGTGAAAAATAAGGTAAAACAGATTTTTAATTACCGTGAAAAACAAATCCTTAAACTGTTTCCGCAGGCAAGCAAATAACACCCCGACGGAATACAAAATTGTGCAGGAAAGGCTGCGATTTAATTTATTTCTCCTGAACAATCCTGCAGTGCACTTCGTTTTATTATCTTTGAAATAATTCCTGCAACCCTGATGTTCAAGCTTCAATAATTATCCACATGCCATACTATTATACATTGGGAAGCATTCCCCATAAACGACATGTTCAATTCCGCAAACCCGGGGGAGGGCTTTATTCGGAGCAGCTGGTGAGCACCGAAGGATTTTCGGATATTTATTCTATTACGTACCATGTTTATCCGCCTACCATGGTTAAGTCCATAGGTGAGCCATACAGTGTTGCACCCGAGATTGCTGTTGTAAACAATACCCAAAACCGCAGCCTCCAGGGTTTTTCGGTTAAACCCCAGGATGATTACCTGCTGAGCCGTATACCTGTACTTGTTAATAATGATGTGTATATATCGCTTGCCGCTCCTCAGCAATCGATGAAGGATTATTTTTACCGTAATGTTTCGGCCGACGAACTGCTTTTTATTCACGAAGGCAAAGGCATACTGCATACCATGTATGGTGAAATCCCATTCGGCTATGGCGATCATGTTGTAATACCCCGTGGAGTTACCTACCAGGTTGAATTTGAAACTTCGGCAAACCGCCTTTTTATTGTTGAATCCTTTACACCTTTCCGCTTCCCCAGGCGGTATGTAAACAAAAACGGGCAGTTGCTCGAGAATTCGCCGCTCTGCGAGCGCGACATCCGGGTACCGCAAAACCTTAAAACCTTCGACCAGGAAGGCGATTTCAAAGTACTGATCAAAAAGAACGATACAATTTTCCCGTACCATTTTGCCACTCACCCGTTTGATGTTATAGGATGGGACGGATGCCATTATCCCTGGGCTTTTTCGATCCATGATTTTGAACCCCTTACCGGCAGGATACATCAGCCGCCTCCCGTTCATCAAACGGTTGAAGCAAATAACTTTGTAATGTGTGCTTTTGTTCCCAGGCTTTACGATTATCACCCCATTGCCATTCCTGCTCCATACAACCACAGCAATGTGGATTCTGACGAGGTATTGTATTATGTTGACGGTGAGTTCATGAGCCGTAAGCATGTCGAGCGCGGGCAGATCACCCTGCACCCGATCGGGCTCGTTCACGGCCCTCATCCCGGTGCTGTCGAAAAAAGCATTGGTTTAAAGGAAACCCGCGAGCTAGCAGTTATGGTCGATACATTTAAACCCCTGAAACTTACCCGCCAGGCGCTTGAAATCGAGGAGCAGGAGTATTATAAGTCGTGGATGGAGTAATAAATTGTTTAAGAGTTTCATCGTTTCATTTTTTCAGTGTTTTCCGGTAAATATTAGTACTTTAAAACAAAAAAACATGACAATCCATAGATTTGAAGATCTTGATTATGGATCAATTCGAGGAAACTCTGTATGAAAATACGAGAAGTTGTTAATACGACTCAACTTGCAAAGGATTATACTTTAAAGGATCAAATAATTGGTTCAAGTGGCTCTGTTATGGATAATATAGCTGAAGGTTTTGAACGAGACGGTAAATAAGAGTTCATTCAATTTCTGTACATTGCAAAAGGTTCGGTTGGAGAAACAAGGTCCCAGATTCACCGTTGTTACGATGCGAATCATA
>CAISRK010000089.1 GCA_903887815.1 uncultured Bacteroidales bacterium
ACATCAGCCAGGTAGTAACCGGCAAACATGGTAAAGGAAACGATAAGCAGCGCCGTCCAGCGTGCAGCTTTCGAATCCCGTAAAGTTACTCTAATCCGTTCTGTCATTGTTTTTGTTTTATGATTATTTAAAAAGGAGAATTCGTACTATGACATTGCAAAAATCGACTTTTTCCCTGAAAATCAAAAATAATGTTTACATCTTTAAATCCATGATCCAGGGTTAACTGTTTTAAATCTTCTCCATAGGACTCATTTATTTCGAACCAAAGAGTTCCATGATCATGAAGTCGGTTTTTTGCAAATCTTATGATTGCCCTGTAAAAAAGCAAAGGATCGTTATCCGGGACGAACAAAGCGGCATGAGGTTCGAAATTCAGCACATTGGAAAGCATTTTGTGTTCCTCCGAACGGGTAACATAGGGCGGATTACTGACAATTACATCATAATAACGATGATCATGCCAATGTTGTTCACCGAGAATATCGCATTGCAAAAATTCAACGTCAGCATTGAGTTTATCCGCATTTGACTTTGCAACACTGAGTGCGCCTTCCGAAATATCCAAAGCCGTTACACAAGCTCCTGGAATATTTCGTTTAATTGCTACAGCTATGCACCCACTACCGGTTCCAATATCGAGTACACGCAAAGGAATGCCCGGTTTTGTATCCTTGTACCATTTCAAGATTAATGATACAAGTTCTTCGGTCTCAGGCCTGGGTATAAGTACAGCCGGAGATACATCAAATTCCATATCCATAAACCAGGCAGTGCCAAGCACATATTGCAGAGGTTCGTTTTGCATCAACCTTCCAACCGCTATTTCAACGTCCTGAACCTGAAGATCCGATACCGGCAGGTTTCCTGAAATCGCCCTCTGCACAGGGGTATGATAAAAAAAATGCTCAATAACCCGGTCGGCAATGGCCTTAGCCTCTTCTGCAAAGTATATTGTTTTCAGCCGAAGCAGAATATTCCTGTACAGGCTTTGAATTGTGTGAGACATTTTCCAATAACTATTAAAAATTTGGCACCTCAAAGATATTCTTATTTAATAAAATGATTTAAATTAATCCGGCACAGGGACCAAATCGAAATAAATTTCACTATTTTTGATAAATATTTTTCTAAACCCTGTACTATGAAGCGATTCTTTTTCATTGCTCTAATCATTTATTTTGCATCTGACTTTATCAAAGCACAGGATTTTCTGCCATTTGCAACAAGCAATTATGCCGGTGTAACAGGCGTTGCATTGCAACCAGCTTCTATTGCCGACAGCCGGTATAAATTCGACCTGGCGATTTCATCAACCAGTTATAATGTTGTTAATAATTTTTTCGGACTTGACCCTTACACGATCTGGCATCCGAAATCAGTGAACGTTGATAATATTGACTCCTACATTTCAAAAAATTATAACGGCGAATCCAAATCAGGGATGATGAGTTTGAAACAGGATCTATTCAGTTTTATGATTTCTCTTTCAGCAAAGGATGCAATTGCTTTCACACCCTCTGTGCGCGCCATGGTTAATTTCGACAATATAACCGAGAATCTGCTTCACCAGGTTGATAGCAGCCTGAAAGATCCTTCCTATTGGAAACGCCAGCTTGAAAACGATAATTTCAGCCTCCAGGGAAATTCATGGGTACAATACGGTTTTACTTATGCCAGGGTGATAACCGACAAGGGAAAGCATTTTCTTAAAGCCGGGGTTACAGCCAATCTTACCCAGGGAGTAGGTTCGGCTTATTTATTTGCAACTGATTTAACCTATAATTTTACCAATTCCGACACACTTTCGATATTTAACTCGAAAATCAAGTATGGCACTTCTGATAATTATTATGACGACCTGGGCAAGATAAAGTACAAATTTAACGCGAATCCTTCACTGGCCTTCGATTTCGGGTTAGTATACGAATTTCGTCCGGATTGGATGAAATACAAATACGACCTGGATGGCCAGAACAATATATGGAAAAGAGATGAAGAAAAGTATCTTATTAAGGTCGGATTCACGATTTCGGACCTGGGAAGTGTACGTTACAGGCGTAACCCTGTCAGTCGGGATTTCGATGCTGATACTTCAAATCTGCCTATAGGCAGCTGGGAAATTCATTCACGTGCAGATATAGATTCAATTATCGGAAAATACTTCCATTATAACGATGTATCTTCAAAATATAATATGAACAATCCTGCAGTAGTGAGCATGCAGTTAGATGTAAGGGTTGCCAGGGGATTCTATTTGAACTTCTTGCCTTACGTGGCGCTGAAACAGGGGAATAAAGATGTAAATAAGGTGCATTATGTTTCGGCAATGAATTTTATCCCACGTTACGACAGCAAATTGTTCGGCATCTCCCTTCCGATACAGTACAACGAGTATAAGCAGTGGAATATAGGGTTAGGTTTTCGAATCGGCATGCTATGGATAGGATCAAACGATCTGATATCCGTATTGGCTTCATCAAAAAATAGGTATGGCACTGCAGTATCATTTGCACTTAAAATACCTGTATTCTACAAAGCACCAAACGACCTCGACGGCGATCACGTTTCGGACGACAAAGACAAATGCCCTGATGTTCCAGGCCTTGTCGAACTGAATGGCTGCCCGGATGCGGACGGCGACGGGGTTGCCGATTTAAACGACAGGTGTCCCAACCTACCTGGGACCAAAGAGTTATTTGGCTGCCCGGATAAAGATGGAGATGGTATTACCGATGAGAAAGACCTTTGCCCTGATGTAAAAGGACTGGTTCAGTTCTCAGGTTGCCCCGATAGCGATGGTGATGGTATAATCGACCAGAATGATGCCTGCCCGTTTAATGCGGGTACAGTTGCAATGAATGGCTGCCCCGACCAGGACGAAGACGGCATAGCCGATAAGGATGACAACTGCCCAACAGTTCCGGGGACACGCGAATTCCATGGTTGCCCATACATTGATACCGATGGTGACGGCATAATTGACCAGAATGACAAATGCCCGGGAGTGAAGGGACCAATGGACAATAACGGTTGTCCTTACCAGGATACGGATAACGACAGTATTCCGGACAAAGATGATGAATGCCCGAGTATTGCCGGCAGCAGGATTTTCAGGGGATGCCCCGATACAGATGGTGATGGCATTTCGGATAAATACGATATATGCCCCACCATAGCGGGTGTACCTCAAAACAATGGTTGTCCTGAAATAAAAAAGGAAGAACAGGAAATCCTTCGAAAAGCCTTCGAAAACCTGGAATTTGAAACCGGGAAAGCGGTTATACGTTCCTCATCCTTCAGTTCACTCGACGAACTTGCCATAGTAATGAAAAAACGAGCTGAGTTCAAACTTTCCCTCGCAGGTCACACGGATAATGCGGGCAGTCCGGAATCGAACATGACACTTTCGAAGAACCGCGTGAACGCTGTTAAAGACTACCTGGTTAAAAACGGCGTTGAACCCAGCCATGTAAAAACCGAATGGTTTGGTCAAACCAAACCCATAGCTCCCAATACCACCCCCGAAGGGCGTCAGAAAAACCGGCGTGTTGAAATGAATATTACATTCGAATAACTAAACTGTAAAAAATGAGCCCCAGCGAAACCATTAACCTGTTTCTGCAGCAACCGCACATTGCGGTGGTCGGAATATCGCGGAATAAAAACAAATTCGGGAACACGATTTACCATACCTTAAAGAAAAAAGGCATCGATGTAATCCCAGTTAATCCCCACATGCTTGAATTCGACGGAAAACGTTGTTACAGCAATGTTGAAACCTTACCATCGGAGGTTAAAACCCTGATGGTAAATACTCCTCCTGAAGCAACTATGGAAATTGTTGAAAAAGCTGTTAAATCAGGTATTCAGCATATCTGGCTGCAACAGGGATCGTCGAACGACGAGGTATTGAAATTCCTTGATGGAAAGGGGATCAATTATATCGCGGATCGTTGTATTATGATGTTCGCCGAACCAGTAGGATCATTTCACCGTTTTCACAGGTTCCTGTCAAAAGTCACAGGCAACTATCCCAAGTAGCTATTATATCCTGAAGAATGTCTGATACTGCCCCGCACGCTGCCGCAACGTGTTTATTTTGTCAAAAGGAGATTATTGAAAAGTCTTTTTACACCAGGAGCAACTTTACTGCTATCTATAATATTGCACCAATACTACCGGGGCATTCGCTGATCATTCCACTTAAACACCATGAATCGCTCGAAGAACTATCCGACCATGAACTTGGCGAAATGATGATATTTGCCCGAAAGGTTACATCAGTACTAAAAACATTTTTCTGCTGCGACGGCTTCGACTGGACGATACAGGATGGCGGATCAGCAGGGCAAACTGTCCCGCATCTGCATTTGCACATTATTCCCCGAAAACCGCTCGATATGCCGGAAAGCAATGAATGGTACAGTAAAATTCATGAGAATGAAAAGAATATGCTGGATAGTGAACATCGTAATAGACTTAATAATACGGACTACAATGCAATTACGGTCAGGTTGGCCGAAGCATTCAGATAAATGAATGGATAAAATTTACTTATCGGCACTTACAGTTTATTTGACAGCTTAAAAATCGTTTATTCTACTGTTCTTCAGGTAATTGAATGAAGCATTGGCTGCAAGGCGGACTATAAATCCACGAATTATTGAAAGCCGAATTGCCAGTAAAAGGTCCATCTCTGTGAGTTTGTTTATCCGCTTGCAAAACAAGGCTCCATTCCTTTATGCCGGAAAAATAATATTTTGTAAACTGGTAAGTAACATTTTCCAGTGTAATGTTTTGGCTGGATAAAAGGTGGCCCCATTCATCTTTGCCATCCTTTTTACTCCAACCCTCTGATACACTTCTTTCGGGAGCGACAGTGAGATTAGACCCACTGATCTGATACGTGCCATTTTCTTTTCCTAAGATGATATTTTCCATAAACGGATCAAAAGTTTTACTGATAAAACTATACGTACCATTGGCATTAAAAGTGTACTGACGGGTGATATAATTCATAACAGCGTTGTTAACCCTGTAACTTGACTGGTCGCTGGCACTAATTCCCCAGGTGCCAAGTATGGGGGCATTGTCGTTATTATTTATGTTACCGCTTGTAGGCAACGGTTTAACAGCAGGTGGAGTTGCAGCATTTACAGAAGTAGCCGGCTGGCTTTTTACCGGCTTATTACTTGAGCTTTCCTTCACCGGGACAGAAGTTGCTTCGGCAAAATACAAACTGGTTTCCCTGTTATCATTTTTAAAATAGCAGATAACTGACCTGTCTCCCTTATTAAACCAGGTATATTCCTTATCGTCAGAAATAACTGTTGCATGCCAACCCCGGACTGAAAGATTTTTTATCAGAGAATCATTAGTAAACCCGCCTTGCAATAATGGAGGTAACGCCAAAACCTCGGGTTCTGATAATGTTGTATTGACTTTATTGTTTTCCATTTCCAGCAGTGCCTGTGCCGCTGATACACTTAAAATCCGGGTATCCTTTTTACTACCGGCAGGTAATGCCATGCCGGTTATAATGGATTGAGAAACAGGAATCATTTTTTTCTGTGCAAATAAAGCCGCAACAGAAAATATAAATACTGCAAGTACAGCAACAATTTTCATTTTGTCGTTTTTAGAAAGTAAAAAACTTCTGATTTGCAGATTCATACCGGGTCACAAATACAGTTTTATTCAGGGCAAAACCTGCAAGGCCCGACCCCTGTATAATTTGCAAAAATACCCGACGACTGAAACCGGCTGTCGATTTTAGCACCAATGCCGAAAACGACATAACTGCCTGAACTGGAAATCGCAGGTCTTCCAACACTGCTCCCAATTATATTCGAAACCTGTTTATTTTCGTCTGTTAGCATATTATGCATGACAATATTTGCCGACGGCACACCCAGGTTGGATGCATTTGTCGAAAATGCGACCCATTTCCCGTCGAATGAAATCGCAATCTTTTCACCCTGTTCAACAGGGCTGTCGGCATTGCCCGGCTTTCCGGAGGAATTCACACTTGCAATTACAGTGCTATCAGTCATAATATTATATACAAATACATCCTGAAGATTATTATCATCGCCAATAACCATATTACTTGCTGTTGTTGTATAAGCTATGAATTGTCCGTTTCCGGAAATAGCCGGGGCCACGATCCGGTTGGCACTCTCACTGCCCTGGTTGCGTTCCAGGTGATCATTGGTCAGGCTAATTCTTTTGAGTTTCGGATTATTTTTATCCCATAAAAAGATGTCCCAAAGTCCATTGTTATCATTTGGAACCAACGTTTCGGAATGGGAGTAAAAAGCAACCCGGCTTCCATCGTTTGAAATGGAAGGTTTTGAACCTCCGCCGCCTTTTTGGGCTTTGGGATCGATGCTTATCATAGTAGTGGTGTTCAGCAACATATCATATATAAAAACATTGTTATTCGAAACTCCTTTTTCAATTGCTGAAATATTACTGGCAGCCGATGTAAATGCGACCAGGTTTCCATCACCCGAAACTGTAGCTTCATAGCTTTCGGCATCAGCAGCAGCGCCGTTTTTGCCAACACTTACCGTCTGAATTTTACCTGTAGCAGCGCGCCAGACGAAAACATCACGAAATCCGTTTTTATCTCCCTCAACCAGGTTGCTTGAATTCGATTCGAAAGCAACGGTTTTCCCATCGCCAGAAATGGCGGGGTAATAACTGTCGGCATTGCCTTCTTCACCATTTGCTGATGAACTAACTAACCTGGTGGTATTTGTGTTGCGGTCACGCCAGAATATCTGTCGGTGTTTTCCTGTTGAACCGGCGAAAGTTGCCGAAGAAACAAAAACAATATAACGGCCTTCTTCACCAATTCCGCCTCCAACAGCTGGATCGGTGCTTTCGTAAAACGTACTGAATGTTTTGTCGTCGGGACTCCTGCTTACCAGATCGTAAGTATAATCTGTACCAATACGGAGCGGATTTGAACTTTGCGGCATAGTCCCATCGCTTCCGTTGTAAACACAGCCTGTCTGTCCGACCGGCACCTTCTTAAGAGTTACTTTATACTTTACCCCCCCTGGAAACGGGGTAGCAAAACTGAAAGCATTGTTGCTGAACACTACGCCGGTTTCTTTTTTTGCAGTAAGAGTAAGGTCGTTTTTAGCGTTGTTCTGAATCACAATAATGCTTCCTGATGGAGCACTGTAAATTCCGCTTAGAAGTGAACTGCCGGCTGCCGGTGTTGCTGATGTTTTTGCTGGTTGTTGTGCCTGTAACCCTGACAATAATGTTGCTAGGATAAGAAATAGGAATGTTTTGTTCATGATTTCGTAGTAATAAAATGTAAGTTAATCCTTTGTAATTTTAATATTACTGATGTAAAACTTATCATTCGCGCCTGAGTTTCCACTCGAGAATGACATGGCATTGAATAAGTGTGCGGCTGGTATTGCTTTCTCGTAATCAGCAATTTTAGTATTGCCGATAAAAACCTGAAGCGTTTCATCCATTTTCTTAATCGTTACTAGAATGTGGTTATTCTTTTTGTTGTTTGAAAAACCATTGGCAACCAACCATTTAGTACCATTTGAATAACCAGGTGGAGAAGGAAATTTTGTTTCAAGGGTAGCTTCACCATCTTTGCCATCATACCCGGGGCGAAGTTTTAATTTCAGAAATGATTCTGCATTGCCTGGTGATGTTTCTTTCGATAATTGAACAGTTAATCCTTTAGCACCCCAGGTAAAATTTTGAGCTGCTACTAATTCAAAACTCAGGGTAAAGTTTTGTGGCAAAGGTTTTTTTAGTTGGTTCGGGGTCAATGTGTTGCCAGTTATCAAAACCCAATTGCCATCTAATTCATCAGGATTTTCAACTATACCCCCATCCAATCCATATTCAGTTCGCCAGCCGATTGGTTTTTTCCCAATAGCTGTTGTACTAAAATCTTCAAAGTAAAAAATATTATTATCGGACAAGTTGTTCTTGCTGGCTTCTGACGCTTCAGCAACTATTACGGTTTCTTTAGTATATGGAGAATGAAGTGGTTTATAAGCCTGGCCTTTTACCTTTAAGGGGTCGAAGAAAAAATTATATGCATATTCGAAATTAAAATTGGAGATGATGGCTTCATGTTGCTGCTGTTCAATTGGATTACCAGGGTAATATTGCCAACTTATAAGTATCCATTGGGGTTTATCTTTTTTACAAAGTTCTGCCATCGCCGGGTCAATTCTGTAAACAGGATATCCAGCCAAAGAAGATTCCGGGTCTGATAAATTTTGGCCACTAAAAACATCACCTCCATTATCCAGATCATTAATGGAAGGTTGTTTCCTGGTTGTCGCGGTTTCATCCATGCGGGTTATATATTTTTCTTTGTTCATTTTTAAACCCTCGGTAAAACGTTCAATTTTTTCATCTAATTGTTTGACAGGCAATATCATTCTTTGCTTATCACCTTGTTCAGCTTCAAAAATTAATTTCTTTTCTTTTTCATAAAAAACGGGTATAGCGGTTTCGAGTGCCTGCAGGTATTCAGCTTTAGTAATTTTAATAAAAGGAGATCTATTGTCTTTACATAATAAAACATTCTCAGCTCCTCCGCCAAATCCCATATTCTTCACCCAGAAAGTGATGTAGGGTTTAATGTTTACCTCTTCCGATAGATCAAGTATTTTTTTTATATTTTCGTCATCTACCTCAGTTTCCGAAGTCGGCATTATAAAATAATATTGTGTTGGAGTGCATATATCCCTTACAGGCCAGTCTCCAGGTACCTGGTTGGCAAATACTCCCCAATAAATGTTGCTGTTTGTTTCAGGTTCCAGTTTATGGCTGCTGTTGTATCTGAGTTCAAAATATGTCTTTGAATATGCGCCGTAACTCTGCGGCCTGCCAGCGGTGTACTGGTTATATAAACCAAGCTTTTCAGAAACAGCTTTTTTCACATCTCCCAACCCGCCTTTAGGCAGATAGCTGGCCTGAATCCAGTTGGCAAAAGAATCGGATACCGATAGCTGAGCTGCTGAATATAACTTCTCATCAACTTTTTTAGGTGGGTTAATGCCTTTAAAGTTGTAAACCTTCATCCAGCCGATTACACTGTCGCCGATGGATTGATGTGAGACAGATTGGGCAAAAGCAGTACTAAATAGTGCTGCAAAAATGGTTAAACATCCTATTGTTTTCATTGTATTCTATTTTAGAAGACAGTCATTATCAAAACATCATTTAACTCTCAGTGATGAAAATTCAGTACTGCTTTTTCCGCTATAGCCACTGTTTACACCTATCCTGTTATCAGCACTGATTGATGCACCAGTCGCCACTTTAGGCGCTTCTATCTGAATATCAGCACCTTTTGCAATTTCATTTATAAGGCCGGTTGTTTCGTCTCCTTTTTGGTCAAAATCTGCTTTTATTGCAGATGCCATATCCAGCGATGTAGTTTCTTTCACATAAAAATCACTTATTCCTTCCGGCCCAAGTTCTAATCCAACGCCCAACTTTCCTTTTAGCGAAATATCGACAGGAGCTAATTCAGTAATTGTCTTTGGCAGCAAGGATAATGACCCGTCAATTCCCAAATCGACACTCCCCTTTGTAAAACCGTTGGCATCAAATTCCCCGTTAGCAGATACATCAATACCCTTAACATTTTTGCCAATACTTACTTTCCCGGATTCAAAATTGCCGTCGTCGTCCAGTTTCCCGGACACTGAAAGATCAACGGCCTTAATGGTTACGCCGATTGATGCCTCTTCGATTCGGTTTGTATTAAAATTTTCAGTCCACGAAGATTTTACTGGCAGGTATGTGGGATTGAAGATTACATCCATTTCGTTACAGCGTATTGTTATTTGTCCGGTTAACGGAACA
>CAISRK010000090.1 GCA_903887815.1 uncultured Bacteroidales bacterium
CTCATTTTAATGGCATTCCTGCCTCCGGGAGTACCCGAATTCTGATTAACAGAAACACCTGCGGCTCTTCCCTGTAAAACTCCATCAATTGTCCTGATCGGAACATTTTCAAGCTCTTTTTCATTAACAGTACTTATTGATCCCGAAATAAGTTTTTTGCTTGAAGTACTATAACCAACCACAACTACTTCACCTAGGTCGACCCGGTCTTCCTGCATCTCAATATTAATTTGTGAGCGGCCTCCGACAGGTGTTTCAAGCGGTTTCATCCCGATAAATGAGAATACAAGAGTAGCGTTTGAGGCTGCTTCAACCTTGTATTGGCCATTAATATCAGTAATGGAGCCTTTCTGAGTGCCTTTTACCTGCACTGTTACACCGGGCAACGGCGTTTTGTCAACTGCCGAGACTACTGTTCCGCCTATAGGAATAGTTTGTGCCCATAGCGAACTAATTACAAATGTAAACATCAGTAATAATAAGTAAGTTTTTCGCATATGATTAATTGTTTGGTTTGGTTGAATTGTTGTTTGGTTATGAGAGTATTACTTGATAGGAGTTAATTTGATTTTGACCGGTTCAATATCCATCCGGATTCCCGTTACTGTATACTTATCAATTCCGCTCGGTTTGTCAGTATAAAAGCCCTTGCTTTCTGGAGTTTTACTTAGGGTTACAAGGAATCCTGTTTCCTTATCAGCAAAATTTATATTTTGCACCTTTTCAGCCGCTTTGTTATCGATCAGGCTAACCGTTAACAGGTGCAGGAAGGTGGTTGCGCTTCCTGAAAACATTCCGGTTTGAAGTGTATTGGAATTGTTATAATACTCATGGCCAACAGTACTGTGCTTGCCTTCAGCAGGTATAATATTTCCGCTGGTAATATCATAGACATCACCCTCATCGAGGTAGTCTAATATTACATTTTCTACATGGGGTAAAGTTTGAGCCATAGAAATTGAAGCATTTGCAGTATTGATTATTGTAACACCTGCTGCACCTGCCACTTTCAATATTTTTTGCTTGCCGTTATAAATGAGAGCAGTGTTTTCCGCCACTCCAAATCCAAGGTTTACCTTATTAGGATCATGCATCATTACAAGCATTAGCCGGGCGAGCCGGGCACGGGTGTCAAAATGCTGATCAACCATTCCAAGAGGAAAAAATCCAAGTCCATGGGTAAGTAATACACCATCACTTTCAGGAAAATCATCGCCCCTGTAATTGGTCACAACTCCGTGTTTAAGCGCTCCCATGCTATTTCCGGCAGCAATCATAGGCTCACTCATGATAGCAGCCCCTGCACTTGTTCCACCAACAACACCACCTGATTTGAAAACTTCCCAAACTGCTTCGAGCACAGGCGTTTTAGTGCCATCAGGTCTGAGAAGGGCTTTCATTGTACGGGCCTGGTCGCCCCCGCTGAACCAAACACATGAACTTTTTCTAACCTGTTCAGCCAGTTTTGGGTCATTTCCATTATTGCTCCAAGTCGATTCATTTATATCCAAAGTACTGTCGTCATCGACCAATGCAATTGGAATAAGATGAATATTTTCTGGTTTTACACCATAACCAATCAATTCCTTACTAAAGTAGACATAGGTCTGCGTTGCAACACCACTTGCTGAGGGAATCACCGAGAATACAGCCTTATCGGGACCTCCGGATAATTCAATTAATTGAGTGAAGACGCTTTTGTTGTCGGCCTCCAGACCTCCGCCAACAATTACAAGGTTGCCTATCGGTAATTGCTGCCCGAAGGTTGTTGTTAAAGCCAAAACCAGTGAAAGGAAAAGGACAGGCCTAAAAATTTTCATATATGTGTGTAATTAGACAGGCGTTTGAGAGTAGGATACACTCGATAGGTATCTTATATCAGTTATTAAACTGCAAATAAGCCAAAAAAGAGGTGTTATAAGCCTGCAAATAACAACCTGAACATAACTTGCTGATCATCGTCGGGATAAACAACAGCTATCTGGCAGGTGGCGAATAAGTCGACTGAAGTGATAATGTTCATAAAATATACTACTTTATTATCATTTTGGGGTGAAGGACAAATATTCCAGCCCTTCCGACAATTATTCTTTTACTTTCTAAAAGCGAAGATATGGAATTTTGAATACAAAAAATGAATAATTTTAGCAAACTTTGTACTAAAAAAACATCCATGCTTTCACTCTTCAAAAATGCCAATACATATTCCCCTCAATACCTGGGCAGGAAAGATATCCTAGTAGGCGGAAAAACCATTTTAGCTATTGCTGACCATATTGAACCTCCCGTTGGGGTTGAGGTTAAAACAATTGACTGCATGGGATTAAACCTGGTTCCGGGCCTAATTGATTCGCATGTTCATGTAACCGGCGGCGGTGGCGAAGGAGGGCCTGCATCGCGAATGCCCGAGCTTGAAATAAGTATGATGATCGATGGAGGTGTTACAACCGTTGTGGGCTGCCTCGGTACCGACGGAATAACTAGAACTGTTGAAAGCGTTTTGATGAAAGTGAAAAGCATAAAAGCAAAAGGGTTGTCGGCATGGATGTATACCGGTGCTTACCAGGTACCGCCTCCAACAGTAACCGGCGATATTGCACGCGATATTGCATTGATCGAAGAAATTATAGGTGTAGGGGAACTGGCCATTTCTGATCATCGTTCATCAGTTCCCACATTGTCAGAATTCACCCGTATAGTAGCCCATGCCAGGGTAGCAGGGATGATTGGCGGAAAAGCCGGAATAGTAAACGTGCACATGGGCGATGCACACAACCCGTTCAAACCCATACATGATGTTGTTGAAAACAGTGAAATGGGATACCGTCAATTTA
>CAISRK010000091.1 GCA_903887815.1 uncultured Bacteroidales bacterium
GCCCGTGTTGGATATCGACCGCATCATAGCCTTGCGCCAACTCATGCATCAAATTTACATCGATGAAAAAGTGAAGGATTATATCCTTGATCTTGTATTCGCAACGCGCAATCCCCAGGATTACAAGCTCGCGGATCTGAAACCCCTCATTTCGTACGGAGCTTCGCCGCGTGCGAGCATCATGCTGACATTGGCAGCTAAAGCCAACGCCTTTCTCCAGGGCCGCGGTTATGTGACCCCGGATGACGTCAAGCAGATCGGAACGGATGTTCTCCGGCATCGTGTGCTCGTAACTTACGAAGCTGAGGCCGAAGACATCACGTCCGACGATCTTGTGAAGAAGATTTTCGATCAAGTCGAAGTCCCGTAATTCTCTGCGAAACAAGATTGAAATTGCGAAGCGAGAAACAATTTTAAATGTTTCGGATTCTTCAAAACAAATATTTCCATTTCGAATTCGTTGCTGTTTGATCACTTTACTGGAGTTATCATAATCCATGAGCCTCGCCGCGCTCCTAAAGAAGGTCCGGAAGATCGAAATTCGCACGACGCGACTGGTCAACGATCTCTTCGGAGGTGAGTATGAATCCGTCTTTAAATACCAGAGGGAAATGATCGACGACCGGATAAATGTGTGGGAAATGATCGACTCAGCCGGGTTTTCAACGCCAATGGTTCCCGGTATTCCGGGACAACCGGGCAACCTTACCGATTTTAACCTTGATTCCCACATTAAAACTTCAGCCAGTATCGCTTCGAACCGTTATACTGCCTTTGCCCAGGACACATGGTCGCCGAGTGGTGACTCAACAGCGATATCGATTACAGGTGGTATTAGATTTCAATACTGGGATTATAACCGGCAATTTATTGTTAGTCCGCGTGCAAGTATCTCGTACAAACCTAACTGGCGAAGAGATGTGGTACTTCGCTTCTCCGCCGGATATTATTACCAGCCACCATTTTACCGCGAACTACGCAACCTGCAGGGTGAAATTAACCCTAACCTCCGGGCGCAGAAATCCTTACAGTTTGTAGCCGGAAGCGATATTGATTTTAAAGCCTGGGGACGACCGTTTAAATATGTTACCGAGATTTATTACAAACACATGACCGACCTTATTCCTTACCAGGTCGACAATGTGCGCATTCAGTACCTGGGCATAAACGGTTCACACGGGTACGCTTATGGCCTCGACATGAAGGTGAACGGCGATTTCGTGAAAGGAGTTGAATCCTGGGCAAGCCTGTCGATTATGAAAACAGCCGAGGATTTGTACAACGATCAGTATACAGCGTATTATAATGCCAAAGGAGAAGTAATTCATTATGGATATACGGTTGATAATGTTGCAGTTGACTCTGCCGTCATCTATCCCGGGTATATACCCCGCCCTACCGATCAGCGGGTTACCTTCGGATTGTTCTTCCAGGACTATCTGCCTATGGATCCCAGTTTCAAAATGAACCTCGGTCTTTATTTTGGAAGCGGTTTACCAACCGGGGCCCCGAATACGCCCTTATACACACACACACACCGCCTTCCTCCATACCGCAGGGTGGATATAGGTTTATCAAAACAAATCATAGGCAGCGAGGCAATTCAACCTAAAACAGGTTTCTTCAGTGGTTTCAGATCATTATACGTCACCCTGGAAATACTCAATCTGCTTTCAGTCGATAATACGATTTCGTACACCTACGTGCGCGATGTAAACGGTAATTCCTACAGTGTCCCCAATTACCTTACCCCCCGCCAGCTGAATATTAAAATAGGCGCAGAATTTTAGGGGTCATCAAACTTGTATTTGAAGTCAATAAGTCTCTTCTTATAATATCCCAACCCGGATTCAAAAACCGGGATAAGGATTGCAGTATATATACATGTGTTTTTTGGAAATTTTATGATTTGACTTTTCGAACCTTTTATATCCCGTCTTGTTTAATATGTAGATTTAAAACAATACTAATAACTAATAAACACAAAAGTCAAAATGGACTATCAATTTCCCGAATTACCTTATGCTTTCAATGCCCTGGAACCCCATATCGATGCAATGACCATGGAGATCCACTACACGAAACATCACAAGACCTACTTCGATAAGTTTGTTGCCGCTATTAAAGACACCGACAGCAACGGCAAATCACTCGAGGAAATTTTCACCCAGGTGAGCAAGCTCCCGATGGCTGTGCGCAATCACGGAGGCGGATTATACAATCATAGTCTTTTCTGGGAAAGCATGGCTCCTAACGCCGGTGGTGAGCCTGCTGGCCAGCTTGCACAGGCTATAAATAGCCAGTACGGTTCTTTCGGCGATTTCCAGGCTAAATTCAACGATGCTGCTGCAAACCGTTTCGGAAGCGGTTGGGCATGGCTTTGTGTAAAAGCTGACAAAAGTCTTTGTGTTTGTTCAAGTGCAAACCAGGACAATCCGCTAATGGATACTTCTGATTGCCCTGCAACTCCAATTCTCGGACTCGATGTCTGGGAACATGCCTATTATCTGAAATTCCAGAACCGTCGGCCTGATTATATTTCGGCATTCTGGAATGTGGTGAACTGGAAAGTCATTGAGTCACGCTACGAAGCACTCGTAAAATAATTGAACATGAAAAAGCTGGTTCTATTTTTCCTGGTACTGATATCAATTCAGTTCTCACTGAAGGCGCAACAGGAACCTTTCCACAAATTTGCACCTCTTCCTTATGCTTACGACGCTCTGGAACCCTACATCGATAAGATGACCATGGAAATCCATTACGACAAGCATCACCGGGCCTATTACACAAATTTCATTGCAGCCATAAAGGGTACCGAGCTTGAGAATACCCCGATGGAAACTATTTTTGCAAACATGAGTTCATATGCACCTGCCGTCCGCAACACAGGGGGAGGATACTGGAACCATGAAATGTTCTGGAACTGCATGAAACCAAACGGTGGTGGAGTTCCGGCAGGGAAACTGGGCGATGCCATTAAATCGACTTTCGGATCGTTCGACGAATTCAAAAAACAATTTGCCGAAGCCGGAGTGAAGCGTTTTGGTTCAGGTTGGGTGTGGCTGACAGTAAATGAAGCTGGAAAACTTATCATTAACTCAACCGCCAACCAGGACAATCCACTTATGAATACTGAAACGCTGCGAGGAGTTCCTGTTTTATGCCTCGATGTGTGGGAACATGCCTATTACCTCAAATACCAGAACAAGCGTGGTGATTACATCAACGCCTTCTGGAATGTGGTAAACTGGGATTTTGTCCAGAGTGGATACGACAAAGCAATTGCCAGGAAGCAATAAAACTTTAGTTCTGATTGAAAAAATAAAAGCCCGGAAGTTTATAAGCTTCCGGGCTTTTATTTATCCTTAGGTTATGCTGGCTTATTCAAACGACAGTATTGCAGTTTTAATTATTTCGATAGCTTCGCGCAACTGCTCTTCGCTGATGACCAAAGGAGGTGCGAACCTTATGATATTGCCATGAGTCGGTTTTGCCAACAAGCCCATATCTTTCATTTTTACGCATACATCCCAGGCTTCGAAACCGTTTTTCGGCCTGATAACAACAGCATTGAGCAAACCTTTACCACGAACGAGTTCAATCATTTCGCTTTTTACAGCCGAAAGTTCATCGCGGAATATCTTACCCAGTTTTTCGGCTTTTTCGGCCAGGTTTTCATCTTTCACCACTTCGAGAGCTGCAATTGCAACGCGGGCTGCAAGGGGATTCCCGCCAAAAGTGGAACCATGTTCGCCTGGTTTAATGGTCAGCATAATTTCGTCGCTTGCCAGAACAGCCGATACCGGCATGGCGCCACCTGAAAGTGCTTTACCCAGGATAAGAATATCAGGATGTACATTTTCATGATCGCAGGCAAGGAGTTTCCCTGTGCGGGCTATGCCAGTCTGAACTTCGTCGGCAATGAAAAGCACGTTGTTTTTCTTGCACAGTTCAAATGACTTCGAAAGATATCCGGCATCCGGAACAAAAACACCTGCTTCACCCTGTATAGGTTCAACCAGGAAACCGGCAACATTCGGATCTTCAAGAGCTTTTTCAAGAGCAGCCAGGTCATTGTAAGGGATAGTAATAAAACCCGGGGTAAATGGACCAAATCCACCATAGGAATCCGGGTCGGTCGACATCGATATGATAGTAATGGTACGACCATGAAAGTTGCCTTCGCAAACGATAATTTTTGCCTGACCGTCGGCGATGCCTTTTACCTTGTAAGCCCATTTGCGGCACAATTTAAGGGCTGTTTCGTCGGCCTCGGCACCCGAATTCATCGGCAGCACCTTATCATACCCAAAATATTCGGTGATGTATTTCTCATAAACGCCGAGTACATTGCTGTAAAATGCCCTTGAAGTGAGGGTTAGCGTCTGTGCCTGTTCGATCATGGCTCCTACAATTTTCGGGTGACAGTGTCCCTGGTTTACAGCTGAATACGCCGACAGGAAATCGAAATATTGTTTACCTTCAACATCCCACACTAACGCACCTTCGCCTTTAGCCAATACCACTGGCAAAGGGTGGTAATTGTGTGCACCATACTTGTCTTCCAGCTCGATAGCTTTGGCTGATGTTAAATCTTTAAGGATCTCGTTAAGCATAAAAATGATTGGTTTTTTGTGGGTTAAATCTGAAATATGACGCAAAGGTAATTATTTAAAAACAACTACCAAGGAGCCAGAAAATTCTGTTGAAGGTTGGATTTGGATTAAGTAAACCTTAATTAAAAATGGTTAACAGAAAATAGTTATTACACTGATATCATGATACTTATAAATACCTGGTCAGATATTACCTGTATTAAATCCCAAGACATAAATTCCAAACCCTACGTCAAAAATCACAATTCGTAAATCGAAATTCGCAAATCGTAAATCCCAAATCTCTTATCCTCTAGCAACCGCTCCCTCATTCTTTACCAGGACCTTATAATTTAGCGAAGGCGAAGGAATAAAATCGCCCAGTCCGAGTCTACTCCACATTTCATCAACCTGTTTTATTGTGTCATCATCCATGGCAAGCACATTCGGCCACTGGCGTTTGAAACCATCGGCTTCGAGAGATTTGCCGGTTCCGTCGATTGCCATTGGACCGGATTGATTCTTATGTGTTGATTTTGCATAAAAACAGTCCCTGAGCGGATCAATGTTATTGGCTACAAGCCATACAATATCCTGCATCCGGATGCGAACAGCTTCCGGGTCGACATATACAACCCAGTTAAGCCCTTGTAAAGTTCCGTTTGCTGACAGTGACTCATGCAAACTCCTTATATCAGTCCGGCTTTTATCAATCCCGATTATAAGTACAGGTAGACCTTGCCTTGTAAGTGAAAAATTGCAGGAAATATCTTTAAGCCCGGGAAGGTTTTCATTAAAAATAAAGCCGGCAGGCCGGGAATACGTATTTTCGCCGGGGAGTTTGCCGGTTGCATCAATCCCAAGTTTACTGCCTAATGCAAAACGGCTGCTCGAGTGATCAAGCACATCAACCGGTCCCCGGTTAAAACTGATATCATCCACAGGATGAACCTGTTCGCATATTAGCCTGCTCACTGCCTGGCTGTCGTTCAGGTCAATATCGGCATCGGTAATTACAAGAATCTTATTAAACATCATCTGCCCGGCTCCCCACAACGAATTCATTACTTTTTGCGCCTGCCCGGGATAGGTTTTCGTAATTTTCACAAGCACTATATTATGGAATACGCCTTCGTCGGGCATAACCATATCAAGAATCTCAGGAAGCATGCTCAGTTTGATGAGCGGGAGAAAAATCCTTTCGGTAGCTTTACCGAGCCATTTGTCTTCCTGCGGCGGGATGCCAACAACGGTTGTGGGATAAATTGCATCTTTCCGGTGCGTGATATAGGTAATATGAAATGCAGGATAAAAATCAGCCAGTGAATAAAAACCGGTATGATCGCCAAAAGGCCCTTCCAGGATAAGATCTTCGGAAGGATCGACATATCCTTCAATAATAAAATCAGCATCGGCAGGCACTTCAATATCCGAGGTAAGGCACTTAACAAGTTCAACCCTGCGTTTACGAAGGAATCCGGCCAGCATGTACTCATCCATATTTTCCGGCATTGGCGCTGTTGCACAGTAAGTATAAACCGGGTCGCCGCCGAGTGCAACGGCAACCGGCATTTTAAGCCCAAGCCGCTTGTATTCGCGGTAGTGTGCTGCCGAATTTTTATGAAGATGCCAGTGCATCCCGGTTTTATCATTTTCAAACACCTGCATCCTATACATACCCACATTTCGTGCCCCGGTTTCCGGGTGGCGGGTATGCACCACAGGCAGCGTTATAAACGGACCGCCATCATAAGGCCAGCATGTGAGTACAGGCAATTTCGAAAGATCAGGTTTCTCCATCACTACTTCCTGGCAGGCACCTCTTCCTTTGCGGTGTCCCGGCATAAATTTTGCAACCTCCGCAAGTGTAGGCAAAAGAGCCAGTTTGCTGAAAAACGAATCACGGGGTGTCATTAGTCCTGCCATCAGTTCTTCAATCTGCCTTGCAGTATCATCAAGCGTTTTCACGCCAAGTGCCATGCACATGCGTTTCTCGGTACCCATCGAATTGATCAAAAGCGGAAAACCCGTCCCGTTGTTTTCGAAAAGCAAAGCCTTGCCTTCGTGCTTGCTCATCCGGTCGGCAATTTCACTTACCTGCAAGTTGGGTGAAACAAATTCCCTGATCCGGATCAGTTCGCCTGAACGATCGAGTAATTCAACAAAAGCCTGTAAGCTGGGAAATGACATTATATTTTCGGTTTAATGAATTCAATTCAGATATATCCGACTAAGCTACAAAAATTTAACTTTCATGGATAAGTGATAGTGCATTGTCAGGCAAAATTATCTGATTTCAGTTTTAAAATAAGCGGGAAAGAATTGGTGTTCAATCCGGATGGCCCGAAATCCTTACCTATTCTATATCGTTTTTATAGTTACATGTAATTATAAACCAAGCAATTAGAAAGCAATTAATAAAACCAGATAATTTATTTACTTTTGCCGGAAATCCAGATAACCTCTACACTTCAATAATTCCAGATAATCATGAAAAAAATATTAGCTTTTGCTATTGCAAGTGCAATCATTTCGGGTTGTTCAAATTCGGGCAACAACTCCAATCCTGCAACCCAACCTCAACCAAATAAACTTGAGATTACCAATGATATGGAAACGGCCTCGACTATGATTCCCTCATGGCAAAATGAAAAGACCGTTATTGCTGCGAAGGAACTGGCAGCACATTCAGGTAAATTTGTCTGCGCAACCAACGACACTGCTGAATTTGGATACACCTATTGCGAACTTCTTAAAAATATCACATCATTTATTCCCAAAAAAGTTACAGTTAATGGCTGGGTTTACACTACGGTTGCCAATCCGAAATTCAGTATAATACTCGATGTAAGCGAAAACGGCAAACTCTACGACTGGAAAACATTCCCGCTTGACAGCCTGAATGAAACCGGGAAATGGGTTGAGTTTGATGCCAGTTTTTACCTTGATAAACCACTTAACCCTGAACAGTCGGTAAAAGTTTACCCCTGGAACCAGTCGAAAAAACCTGTCTTTATCGATGATCTGAAAATTACTTTTGAATAAACAATTTAAACGGGCATCTGCACTTTTCTGGTAATCAATTGAAGCAGGGCCCCGATACTTTCAGGCAAAAAAAGAGAAGGCGAACCTTCTCTTTTTTTATTTTGCGGCTGGTTTATCGCCTACCTCGTATTTTTTATCACCGAATCCATCCGGTTTCTTTTCATCGTTGTATTTCGAAGGGCATTTGAGCAGCAAACTGCTTGCCAGGAACTCATCATTCTCGATTTTACCTATTACCACTACCTGCTCGGATTTCTCGAAATCCTGGGGCTTGGCTCCTTTATAAATTACCTGCCGTTCAGCTCCTTTCTGATCTTTCATAAAGAATGTAAACCTGTTGGCATCCACTTTTGTATCGTATATTATAGGTTTATCCTTAACCAGTTTCCCGATAATATGAAATTCCTTTCCCGGATTGTCGACAGCTGCAGAAAAATCGGTGTAGGTACTCGTGTTTGCAAAAAGGCTGATAATTACACCAATGGCGGCAACCACGAATACAAGTATAAATAAATGCGTTTTCTTCATGTTTAGTTTTCGTTATTTTTGATTTCCTTCTCCATTTTGGTTACCCTGCGGTCGAGCCAGAAAAGATAGGCTGCCAACCCGATCAGAACGGTTGAAAGAACAATGATTACAACAAAAATCTTCGATTCTATCATTTCAGTAATTGTATTTAGTTAACAATTAAAAGTTGATTATGTTTATTTTTTCAAATCCGGGCAAGATCAGGGATTCCTATTCCGGGTTATCGAGATATTGCCTGATATTCGCCATTTTCACCCTGATCCCGGTTAGCCAGTACCCGACTATTATCCAGCCTGCGATAGCCGGATAAAAAACCAGCCGCATGGTAAAATCGAGGCTGTTAACGGTTGAAGGACTTCCTCCTGCTCCCGGATGTAATGATCCGCTTGCAAGTTTTGGCAGTATGCCGATAAAAACGATCAGCATAACAAAGGCAAATACATTATAAACAGCTGCAATTCTAGCCCTTTTATTCTCTTCATCAATCGAACGCCTCAGCACAAGATATGCGAAGTATGCCAGTATGGTTATAGCTGCACCGTTGAGCTGGGGATCGTTGGTCCAGGGTGTGCCCCATGTGAAATTGGCCCATTCCATGCCGGTGATTATTCCGAGTATGCCAAAAAACAAGCCTACATTTGCCGACTGTATGGCATATAGGTCATGTTTCATGTTAAACGTTGAAAGATACCTCAGGCTTCGCACCAGCGATGTACCAAACATCACCATCATGGCAAACCACATCACAACGTGGAAGAACAGGTTACGTATCGACTGACCGATGTTTCCCTTTACATCAGGAACATCAATAAGGAAACCTGCAATAATGCTGTAAAGTATCAATAATACACCAAGCAGTTTCCACCAGTTCGCTTTTAAAAATCCAGTCATTTATATTTTTTTATTCAGTTAAATTGAAAACTTTTCTAAATCAGCCGATTTCACTGGTTGTATATCCGCTTGATGTTAATCGCGCCACAAATACGGGAACAAAACATAGGATAAGGCAATCACAATGGCATTCAGCATTACTAACGCAATCAGGTACTTCATATTGCCCGCCATAGTACCCACACTCAGGGCGGCTGACGACACTTTCATTAGAGTAAGCAAAATAGGCATAACCACCGGGAAGCTGAGTATAGCCATCAGTGCAAAATTATTATTGGTCCGCGACGAGATGGCCGCAATCATCGTAAGTGCCGAAGCAAATCCAAAGCTTCCAAGCAATAAAGCGCTTATAAACAAAGGGTAATTCACTACAAACTCACCCATCAGGGAAGTAAATACCAGCAGGCACAAGAGCGATAATACTCCCATAAGCATGAAGTTGTAGATCATTTTCGAGAGTATGATAGCCTGCGGGCTTGCAACCGTGTAGTAATACAACTGTCGGGAGGTACTTTCCTGTACAAAACTCTTCGAAACTGCATTAACAGCTGCAAACAGCATGATAATCCAGAAAAGACTGTTCCAGGTAGCCGAATCGATGATATCGGCAAACGAAAGATAACTCACAAAAATAGTTGAAACCACATACAGCAGTATGCCATTGATGGCATAGCGCTGCTTGAATTCCAGCTTGATATCTTTAAGTACCAGGTATTTGATTTCACTCAGAAGCATAGCCTAATTTCGGACTGCAAAGATATAAAAAGCGGCATATGTAAACTAACGCTTTGAATAAAAAGGGCCACCTTTTTCAAGGCAGCCCTTCAAACAGGAATTAATTCATATCTTTATCTGACTACCACCTTCTTCGATGTTCTGCTATCACCGATCTTTACTATGAAGAGGTAAATTCCAGCAGGAATATTCGAGGTATTTAGTTCATAGGTATGATAACCGGCACCCTGGTTTCCGAAATTATTGCTGTAAACAGGTTTGCCCATTACATCGAAAACCTGTAGTTCAACTTTATTGGATGCAGTAAGCGAAACCACTACATTAGCATAATCCTGAGCAGGGTTAGGTGAAATCTCAACAAATTTGGAAATGTCTAAAGGATTCAGTTTTTCGGGAACAGGTGGGTAAGGATTGAAGTTAAGATAATTCACATAGGTATCCGAAGGGGTATCGGCATCTGAACCTACTGAAGTTCCAGGTTCCGGGTCAACATGGTAAATCAGGTGCAGTTTGCTTTGAACTGTTTCAGGTGCGAGTGATGCTGCAACACATTCATCGTACGAATGCTCGATGTCGTCGGTGAGATCAACCGGATCGGACCAGTTGACCTGGCCTGCACTTTTCGACATAAAATACAAATGCCTGTATAATTCCACGTTAGGGTTTGCACCTGCATTGATTAAATCTTCACGACAAGAGGAGTAAGTAACGAATAAATTGTCATACTTATCGATATTGATCTGGCCAAAACTGGTCAACGACAAGCCGTATAAACCGAAAGGGAATTGGCCGCTTGCAACAGTCGGGAAATCGATAGTATCATTGCCTGAATAATCCATCATGCCTGATATCAGGTTCCCACTCGCAAGCAGGCCATCCCAATTTTCGAGGGCAGTTGTATCCAGCACTGGCATTCCTTCGGTCCAGTAGAGCAATCCATCAGTATAGGGATAGTAGGAATTGCCGGCAACTGTGTAGTCATCGTCCGAAACGCGCATGCGGCCGAAAACCATATGGGCTTTCCCATGGCTATCGAGGGCTACCGAAACGGAACCATCCGTTGAAGCAAGTATAGGTGACGGCGCTACAGTTAACACCGGTACTGTAATCACGGTTGTTTTAGTCCATGTAGAACCGTTGTCGAACGATTTCATAAGCCACATACCACCCAGGCTTTCAGCCACAACAAAAGCAATGGTATCGCCTTTGGGAGGAGCCCATGCATAAGCATCGCCCCCGAAACCCGAAAAACTTTTACCTGCTCCGGCTCCAAGAGCTGCCGCATCGAGGCCCGGAAGTATACGGGGAGCTTCCCAGGTAGTACCGCCATTAAGCGACCTGTAATAAAGTAAGGCCAGGTCAAGTCCCTGGTATGCGACACCCGATGTGGCAATAACATGAACCGTATTTCCGCTAGCAATGGCCCTGGGCCATGATACTTTTGTAGCCCCGGCAGGTGCTGCAACGAAACTTGTAGTCCAGGCACCGGTTCCCCTGACAGGCCGCTTCGAAATCTGAAGCCCTGCTACAAAATCATGGGCTACAACCATTTCACCATTGCCCAGCGGGCAATACGAAGGCCATCCTGTTCGAACATTTTCGATCCGGGTACTTGGTTCATCGCCCCAGGTGGAACCATTGAAGAAATTGTAACCGGTTCCGCGCAAGGGATAAGCAGCCGGATCGTAACCTAAAGTCCATACAGCAGCTACAGTACCATCGGGGAATACATAACAGCGGTTTTGTACCGCAGCATTGGTCTGGGTGTCGTAAATGGTTCCGCCTATAAGTGTTTCGGTTACACCGGGAGCAGATTTAAGGGATTTTACGGTTGGTCCATAACCGGGATTGTAAACTTTGGTGTTCGTGCTTTCATCAATGCAGCGGGATTTTACCAGTTTCGCGTAGCGGTCAGCATTCAGTGATTGGGTCTTGCTGAATTGCTGCGCATGCACAGCAATACCCAACAAAATGGCAAGAGCTGGCAGTAAAGTTTTCTTCATGTCCGTATGGGTTTAAAATTGTTTCAAATAAGTGATACAGGAAAAATCAGTATTGTTTATCATATACAAATATAACTGATATTTAGTATAAGGAGCTAACTCTGGTTCATCTAAAATAACAAATTCTCACCAGGAAGCCATTTCCTGGAAAAGCACTTCACTCTTATGTTTGTTTATATTGATATGGAAGTCGGCATCCTGATCAGGTCAAAAAAAAAGGACCGCTTCGGAAAGCAGCCCCTTTTTAGAAAATGATTTTGTAAGATTATTTAACAACAACTTTTTTCGAAGTCTGGCTGTTACCGATCTTTACAGTGAAAAGATACATTCCACCAGGGAGATTCGAAGTATTAATTTCGTAGGTATGATAACCGGTTGCCTGCTGTCCGTAATTGTTGTTCAAAACGAGTTTGCCCATAACATCATAAACACTCAGTTCAACTTTGTTTGATGCCGTAAGGGATACTACTACATTAGCATGATCCTGTGCAGGGTTTGGTGAAACCTCAACGTATTTTGCAATATCAACCTGTTTAACTTTAACAAAAGTAGGGAAAGTAAGGTAGTTAACATACGTATCTGAAGGCGTATCAGCATCTGAACCAACTGCTGTTCCTGGCTCCGGGTCAACGTGGTAAATCATGTGCAATTTACCCTGGACTGCTTTTGGAGCAAGTGAAGCTGTAACACATTCATCATACGAATGCTCGATATCGTCAGTTAAGTCGATAGGATCGGACCATGTAGTCTGACCTGCCATTTTCGACATGGTATACAAGTGCCTGTAAATTTCAACATTAGGATTTGCACCAGCATTAATAAGGTCTTCGCGGCAGGATGAATAGGTTACAAAAATATTATCATGCTCGTCGATTGTAATTTGTCCCATACTGGTCAATCCAAGACCGTATAAACCAAAAGGAAATCCGCTGGCAACAGTGGGGAAGTCGATTGAATCGTTTCCTGAGTAATCAAGCATACCTGATATCAGGTTTCCACTTGCAACAAGGCCGTCCCAGTTCTGAAGAGCAGTAGTATCCAAAACAGGCATACCTTCAGTCCAGTAAAGTAATCCATCTGTATACGGATAATATGAATTTCCTGCGGCTACAAAGTCAGCGTCCGAAACGCGCATGCGGCCAACAATAAGGTGAGCTTTTCCATGGCTGTCGAGAGCTAAGGATACTGACCCATCAGTTGAGCCTAAAATAGGTGTTGGAGCAACGGTAAAATTAGGAATAGTTTTAACAGTAGTCTTGGTCCAGGTGGTACCATTATTAAATGATTTCATAATCCACATACCGGCCATTGGTTCATCAACTACAAAAGCAATTGTATCGCCTTTTGGAGGAGCCCATGCATAAGCATCACCACCAAAACCTGAAAAGCTTTTACCTGCACCTGCACCTAACGATGTGGCATCGAGTCCCGGAATAATAACCGGAGCATCCCATGTGGTTCCACCGTTGGTGGACCTGTAATATAACAAAGCAACGTCAAGTCCCTGGTAAGTTCCTGTACCTGAACAGACTATTACATGGAGGCTGTTACCGTTCGATACCATACGTGGCCAGGTAATACCTGCAAAACCAGTTGGTCCCGGAAGCAGTGACGTTGACCATGCACCTGTTCCGCGTACCGGCCTTTTCGATAATTGAAGCCCAGTGGCACCGTTGTGCGAAATAACGGCTTCGCCATTACCCAGCGGGCAATAGGATGGCCATCCCGTACGCATACTTTCGATACGTGCGGTAGGCTCGTCACCCCAGGTTGAGCCATTGAAGAAGTTATACCCTGTTCCGCGAAGAGCGTATGCAGTAGGATCAAAACCCAAGGTCCAAACAGCAGCAACAGTGCCATCAGGATATACATAGCAGCGGTTGTCAACAGCAGCATTGGTTTGAGTATCGTAAATTGTGCCCCCAATAAGTGTTTCCGAAACGCCAGGTGCAGTTTTTAACGATTTAACTACAGGTGCGTAGTTAGGCTTGTAAACTTTAGTATTGGTTACATCGTCTGCAATACGAGCTTTTTCCAGTTTCGCATTGCTGTCAACATTTTTGGATTGAGCCTTGCTGATTTTTTGCGCTGACACTGAAACGCCTACCGCTAAAGCAAGAACAAAGAGTAAAGGAGTCTTCATTTTAGATTGATTTGTTAAACAATTATTGATTATGGTTGAATTTAATATTTTGATTCAGAACCTGATTCCACACCTTTTAGGCTTTGCAAATATAGTAGATAATTAATCAGGTTTTAAAAAAAATTGCATTTAGCTTATTTCTTTATTTTTTTTTATTTTTAAATAATTGCTGGGATATAAATTCAATCAATATTTTACAAATTATACTCATTGACAGATAC
>CAISRK010000092.1 GCA_903887815.1 uncultured Bacteroidales bacterium
CCTAGCACATCAAAATATTATGTAGCCCATTTATTCCGGTTTTAATATTTTAATCAAACAATTTTTATAATTTTAGCTTTCCGAACCGGCTGTTTTCTGAGTTTGATTCCGGGATTGATTCTTTCAAAAAAAAAGGTACCTTTGCATTTGTCTTAAAGAGGTAATACAAAAAGCGATAAATAGTTGATATACTATGGATTATATAAAATTTGACAAATCGAAACTGGTAAATCTTGAGTATTCGCTTACCCGGGAGTTGCTGCGTTCGAACAGGGCTGGTTCCTATGCTTCCACTACGATAATAGGTTGTAATACCCGCAAATATCATGGTTTGCTGGTTTCGCCCCAGCCGCAACTCGACGGTGGTATGCATGTGCTGCTTTCGTCGCTCGACGAATCAATCATACAGCACGACCAGGAATTTAATCTGGCGATCCACAAGTATAAAAACGAGAAATACAGCCCGAAAGGTCATAAATACGTTACCGATTTTGCTTTCGATCCCAACCCGATTATCACATACGCTGTCGGAGGAGTGAAATTTACAAAGGAAATGCTATTTGTCGGGAATACGGATGCTGTGATTACCAAATATACGCTTGTGGAAGCACATTCTCCTACCATACTGAGGTTCAGGCCTTTCTTGGCATACCGGAATATACATTCACTTAGTAAAGCCAATAACGACGTAGAGCGTAAATATGAATCTATACCAAACGGAATTAAAGTTCGCATGTACCAAGGATACCCTTACCTGAACCTTCAGTTTTCGAAAGCTGTTGATTATGTTCATGCCCCTGACTGGTATTTCGATTTCGAATACATGCGCGAAAAAGCACGCGGTTACGAGGCGCTTGAAGACTTATACACTCCGGGGTATTTCGAAATGCCTGTAAAAAAAGGCGAGAGTGTTTATTTTGTAGCCAGCCTCGAAGAAGAGGATCCGAAAACCCTTGCCCGAATGTTTGCGCAGGAAATTAAAAGACGCATCCGGCGCGACAGTTTCGAAAATTGTCTTGCCAATGCTGCACAACAATTCATTCTGAAACGGGGGAAAAAATACGAACTCATTGCCGGTTTCCATTGGTTTGGCCGTGTTACACGCGATACATTTATTGCTCTGCCTGGTTTAACACTTTTACAGGGCGATTTTAAAACATTCAAAGCTATCCTCGAAAACAGCCTGCTCGAAATGAAGGGACCTTTATTCCCCAATTCCGGTGTGGGTCTTAAACTGGAATATAACTCGGTGGATGCATCGCTCTGGCTCTTCTGGACTTTACAGCAGTATATCAAATACAGCGGTGATAAAACAGTCTGGAAGCAGTACGGATCATATTTGAAAATCATACTTAACAGTTTCCGCGAAGGCTCACAGTATAACATTCATATGCTCGACAGCGGATTGCTGTATGCCGGTGTTACCGGATCGGCAGTTACCTGGATGGATGCCGTTGTCGACGGGAAACCTGTTACTCCTCGTATTGGGCTGGCTGTTGAGGTAAATGCCTTGTGGTACAATTCTATCTGTTTTGCAATTGAACTTGCCTCCGAGGCTGGGGAAAAAGAATTTGCCGACGAATGGAAACCAGTTGCTGACCGCATCCCGGCAGCATTTACAGAAGCATTCTGGTACAAGGATAAAAATTACCTTTACGATTATGTACATGGCGATTTTGCTGATAAATCGGTTCGCCCTAATCAGGTATTTGCTGCCTCCCTGCCATATTCCCCGCTAACTGATGACCAATGCAAAGGAGTGCTCGACAGGGTACAGTCCGAGCTTCTGACTCCCCGAGGCCTCCGTACGCTTGCACCCAAAAATGTTGCCTACAAACCCGAATATACCGGTGGCCCGGTTCAGCGCGACCAGGCCTATCATCAGGGTTCAGTTTTTCCATGGCTTTTCGGGCATTTTGCCGAAGCCTGGCTTAAACTTTACGAACAAAGCGGGATTGCCTTTATTACGAAAATATACAAAGGATTTGAAGAGGTCATCACCGAACATGGTATTGGCACCATTTCGGAACTTTACGATGGCGATCCTCCATACCGCCCTTCAGGAGCAATTTCACAGGCCTGGAGTGTTGCAGAACTTCTACGCGTGCACGACTTGCTCGAAACTGCAAAAACAGGGAAAACCAGGAAATCGAAATAATATCAGGTTCAGCCTTTTTATTCATTTAAAAGAGTTGTTCCGAACCATACAATTAAAAGTGTAAGAGATGAAAGTATTGATGTTTGGATGGGAGTTTCCTCCCCATATCACAGGAGGTCTTGGTACGGCTTGTTTCGGGCTTACCAAGGGATTGCTGAAACATGGGGTTGAGGTGCAGTTTGTAGTGCCGAAAGCCTATGGCGACGAAAGCCAGGAAGCAGTGAGGCTGATCAATGCCAGTGATGTAACCGTTATGATGAACGATCCCGTTTTTCGGGAATACTGGAGCCAGATCACTTACATGGAAATAGGTTCAAACCTTATTCCATATGTTGGTCCCGAGGATTTTCAGCAAATGGTCAGCGAAAACCTGAATACCAAGGTTGAAGAAACCAGCCGTGTATTCTCGGAGCGCTTTCAGTTTTCGGGAAAATATGGTCACGACCTGATGGAAGAAGTTGCCCGCTATGCCCTGGTTGGAGCTGCAATAGCCGCCAATAGCGAATTCGATATTATTCATGCTCATGACTGGCTTACCTATTCGGCCGGCGTGGCTGCCAAGAAAATCTCAGGAAAACCGCTGGTTGTTCATATGCATGCTACCGAATTCGACCGTTCGGGTGAAAACTATAACGACAATGTTTACGAAATCGAACGTAAAGGTATGGCTGAGGCCGATCGTGTGATTACCGTCAGCAACCTCACCAGGAATATAGTCATCGACCGTTACCATATTGATCCTGATAAAGTAATAACCGTTCATAATGCAGTGGAGCCACCCGAAAAAACGGAAATGCTCAATGCCGACAAACTCGTTAAAGAGAAAATTGTAACGTTCCTGGGCCGGATAACATTCCAGAAAGGCCCTGAATACTTTATCGAAGCTGCCTGCAAAGTTCTCGAACGCGATAAAAATGTCCGCTTTGTAATGGCCGGTACAGGTGACCTGATGGAGAAAATGATCAGGCGTGTTGCCAAACTTAAGATTTCGTCCAACTTTCATTTTACCGGCTTCCTGAAAGGAGAGAATGTCGACCGTATGTTCCTGATGAGCGATGTTTATGTAATGCCA
>CAISRK010000093.1 GCA_903887815.1 uncultured Bacteroidales bacterium
ATGAAATGGTTTCGCCGAAAGGGATCAACTGCAGTTGTTCCCAAACACTAAGCTGGAAATCAGTACCCTGCGGATCAAGTTTTAAGTCAAACCGAGTACGCTTTCCGGCAAAATATTCAGTAAGCTGGCTGAAACAGTTTTTTAAACAATTTGGTATCGGACCTTCCGCATAATCACTCTCAAGAAATAGGATTGATCGGATCCCCATCTCGCTTCCTGAAATTTCGATGGTTCCGACAGGCGATTTTAAGTATGTTTTTTCGATATCCATTTCCAGGAGAATCTAAGGTGAAGTCTTTAAACTAATGATTTCTTTTTTCAGATTCGGCGAGGGGCAAAATGGTGACAAGGAGAGAGGCGACCTGGTTAAAAAGCGAAAAGATACCTTCGGGAATTATCTCTTCCTGTTCCCTGCAAATGACTTCCGACTTCCGTCTTCGGACTTCCGACATCTCAGATTATCCTCTATTTTTAAAATTAAACTACTTAAAAGTAACATAAATATCAAGTATTTCGGGCCTGTTGCCTGTTCGCACAGGAGGTCCCCAGCCACCGAAGCCATTCGAAACATAAAAATGCGAATTGCCTTTTTGTTTGTATCCCCAGCTTAATTCGTAGATGGCTCCGGTTAAATAGTTCAGCGGCCAAAGCTGCCCGTGATGAGTATGCCCCGAAAGCTGAAAATCGACCCCGGCATCAGCAACCTGCTGCAGGTTAAATGGCTGATGATCCATCATAATGACGGGGAAAGAGAAATCTACTCCTTGGAGCACCTGGCTGATACTTTTCCGCTCTGAGTTGCTGAAGCGTTTCGAATCACGGTCGTTGCGTCCAGCCATGTAAAAACTTTGATTAATTAAAATTGCCGTATCCCGAAGCATTTTTATATTATGCTCTTCCAGGTATTTAACTGCAGCTTTGGCACCGCCGATATATTCATGGTTTCCGGTAACAGCATAGACGCCCATCGGCGCTTTAAGCTTTTGCAGCGACCGCCCGAGGTCGTATCGGATTACAGGTGCAAGATCTTCATCCACAATATCACCGGCCAGCAGAATAATATCAGCATTCCGCTCATTAAGCATTTGCACAAGTCGTGCTGTCCGGCGGGGACCAACCAAAGTGCCCATATGAATATCGGATGCGGCAGCAATATGGAGAGTTTTCATTTCACCGGCTTTCTTATCAATGCTGATGTCTAGTCGCCTGACACAGGGAAACAGCGCATTTATATGCCCGGCAACAACTGCAGTTCCTGTTATTGCTATTACTGCGTAAAAGAGGTATTTCTTTACTTCGGTATAATTATTTAAAAGAAAACCCGGTCTGGAAGGAATTACATAAAGTACCAGCCTGACAATGTCGATGGCAATCACAGCCATCAGGAAATAAAACATCAATGCCAGCCAAAATGACCCGGTAAATGTAAAAAAGGTGCTTATCGGCGAAATCCAGACCCGTTCCGTAATCCGGCCAATGACATATGAGGCACTCAGAAAAAGGAATATCCATGGATACCATTTCCTGAACATAATTCCCGGTGGCAAAGCCTGCATGCCACGGATAAAGATATAAT
>CAISRK010000094.1 GCA_903887815.1 uncultured Bacteroidales bacterium
GTCATTTGACTAGGACTTACATATTTTGGGCTAGGTGCAACCTTTCTGTGGGCTATGCTCATAAAACCGTGCATTTGTTTCACCAAATATAACCATAATTAGCTACTGATCAGTACATTTGTAGTTAAACAGTAGACCCTAATTAATAAGTGTTGTTTTGGTCGGTTAAATAGAAAAATTAAATGTGTCAAACATTTTATATCATATTTTAGCCTCAACTTTCAATTACAGTTTTTTATATGTCTGATATTCAATTAAATACAAAATATCCGTGGTTCAGGTGGGCCCATAAGTTAAACAACTTAAAATGAAATACCTACACATTAATCCGTGTAGGTGTTTTTTCGTTCCTGCCAGATTCCTGCCAGAATCTTATATTTAATATTTTCATATTCTTTAAATAGCTTTATCATTAATTGTGGGATTGGTTTTTGCTTTATATATTAAAATTTATAGAAGGTTTTTAAATATTGAAGAAAGTTGGATAGGGGAAAACACTTCCAAAAATAAATAAATCTCAATTTATTGACTTGAACCATAAGCAGGCTCCCGTGTTTTTCGGGTTTCAAATAATCAGTCGATTGTTTGTATTCAAAAATATTTGAAGATTATGCTTATCTTACAAGAGGGGATTTTGCAAATTCTTAAAACAATATAATATTAATTCAATATAATTTCAGGAATTAAACCCTTCAGACCCTGCGACAAATAATGGTTATAAGAAATTTTCCCTATCGAGTTGTGTGTCCGTTTCTGTGTCCAATGAAAAAGGGTCTCAAAACTAAATGTTCTGAAACCCTTGTCATTATTGGCTTCCCTTACTGCTCAAAGTTGCAACACGATAATTTTCATTCAAAACGCATAAAAATTATAATATTTTTTTACCAAAATTCGACCATTGAAAATGAAGAGCTTGAATTTAATTCAGCGAAATAGTCGAGTTGGCGCCCCAAACCAGAGGCGAAGTTGCTCCGGTGGTATTCCACAAACATTCGCGAACGGTCATAGTCTTCGCGGCTCCGTCAATGGCGATAACCTGGAAGGATAGCTTGGTTTCATCGCCAATTCCGTCTGGTGCATCACCTCCCGAAACAAGCCCTTTCATTGGAGAATCGACCCTGAACACCTTCAGGCTTACATTGTTATCGGGGCCTTTGTAAACATAAAATTCGTTTTTATTCTGATTCCCGTGAAAATATGCTTTAATATTCTGGTGGGCCTGGAGAAACGATACAAAGGCTTTCTGTTCAATTGTAGTGGGGGCGGATGTCGTGATACCGTCTTTACAAACCTCAGCAACAATATTTTCAAATTTGTCCGTTGAATTGATAGTGCGGGTTCCATTTGGATTTGTGAGATGGTTTGTTTCAATATCAGGCTGATCATGGGTGAAAATAATTACCGGCGTGGTTGAACTGACTTTCGACAGATCGTTTGCCATCCATACCCTGGCCGCCGAATCGGGCCATATGTTTACAAACATTAGGTGAACACCCACAATGTCTTTTGAGTAGTTGATCTTATCAGTAGTATAATCATACGATGCATTGGTCTTGTTAGTAGTGGGTTTAAGCATCATATTATAGATATTGACCATGGTTGTAGGATCTTTGTCAGGAAGCATGGCCTTGTAATAACCGATCGCATTCGAAACATCATGATTCCCGCCGGACAGTAATATGACGGAACTCTGGTTGTATGCATTTTTAAGGTTGATCCCGCTGAGATACGAGGTTGCAAACTGTCCCCAGGAAGTAGCTGAAGGCTGGATCTGGGGAGGCCCTGTCTCGCGGTTTGAAATATCTCCTGTGATAATCAGGTAATCTATAGCGCTGATTTTTTTTTCTGCATTAACACCTCCGTCATTCGGAAAAGTGGCCGCATGAAGGGCATTGATCTGCTGAACGAGAGCCTGATTTACGGTGGCAGCTTCTGCAGTCACACCCCGGAAAGTTCGTAAAACGCCATAGTGCAGGTCAGATGTATACACAATCTGGGTTACTGTTTGGGTTGTTGTAACCTGATCATCACTGCTTTTTTTACAGGAATAAATTGACAGAGTTAATGTTGCAATTAATAATAATTGTATCATCACTACTTTCATTGCAGATGTGATTTGTAATGAATTTGCGGTTGTCGTTCTTTTCATTTTTTTGTTCCGGTTTTTAATTCTGATAATTACCTTTCAGGTCTGTAAAAGTATTGTAAAAAACCCACCCTCTGGCCTTTAATAATTGACGGACTGGACACACTAACTAACTTTCGCCGATTTTGGCTGATCCCTTCAACCTTTTAATAATCAAGGAATAGGTGTGGCCCATTAAAATTGGCCTGAGATGGTCAAAACTATCGGCTTGTCCACCGGGTTCAGATTTTGAAATGTTAAAAAATACCTGGAGATGCTTTAGAAAGGCGAATAAAACGTGCAATGTGGGTATATAAGTATTCAAACAACAAAAAAACCACCTACAACATTTAGCTGTAAGTGGTTGATTTTGAGGCTCCCCCTTCAGGACTTGAACCTGAGACCCTCTGATTAACAGTCAGATGCTCTAACCAACTGAGCTAAGGAGGAATATTGATGCTTTTCCCCTCGAAAGGGACGGCAAAATTACACATTCATTCGGAAATAACAATATCTTTGCAGAAAATTTTTGAAAATCACTGATAATTCTCTTTTAATACCTTTTTATGAGTACCGTTATTGTAGGAACCGTCGCATTCGACAAAATTGAAACACCCTTTGGGAAAACCGATAAAATACTGGGAGGAGCCGCAACGTTTATCAGCCTTACAGCATCGCAATTTGCTGACGATGTGCATATTATAAGCGTAGTAGGTGGCGATTTCCCTGAAGAATATATCAAACTTTTAACCGACAGGGGCATTCATACCGATGGCCTGCAGGTAAAATCGGATGGAAAATCATTTTACTGGTCGGGCAGGTACCATACCGATATGAATACCCGCGATACACTGGTTACCGAGCTTAATGTACTTGCTGATTTTGATCCCATTCTTCCTGAAAGTTGCCGCGAACCTGAATTTGTAGTTCTTGGCAACCTGACACCGAGTGTTCAGATGCGCGTACTCGACCAGCTTGTAAAACGCCCGAAACTGATCGTGATGGATACCATGAATTACTGGATGGATTCAGCCTGGGACGACCTGATGAAAGTGATTGCCAGGGTTGATGTGCTTATGGTTAACGATTCCGAAGCACGCCAGCTCACAGGGGAATATTCGCTTGTGAAAGCCGCCCAGAAAATCCTGACCATGGGCCCGAAATACCTTGTCATTAAAAAAGGCGAACATGGGGCTTTGTTATTCCATGCCGACAGTGTGTTCTATGCCCCGGCACTTCCACTCGAAGAAGTTTTCGATCCAACGGGAGCAGGTGATACATTTGCAGGAGGATTTATAGGCCACCTGGCAAGCAGCGGCGATATTTCGTTCGGCAATATGAAAAATGCCATTATCTACGGCGCTGCAATGGCTTCGTTTACAGTTGAAAAATTCGGAACCGAAGGCTTGCTCAATCTTACACGCGAAGATATTGAGGACCGTATTAAACTTTTTGTTGACCTGGTTCAGTTTGATATTTCGCTGGTAGGTTAAAAAAACAGCACTGCCGGGCAATGAAAATACACATTCGGAAACCCGGAAAGTCTCACCTTATATTGTTATAATTGAAGCAAATAAACTCCCGGATTCCGGGCCGGTAGTTTATTGAATATTTTTTAATTCTCAAAATATTTTTTAGTTTTTAACGACAACTTGTCGACCGCCTTATTTAGTTTGTTATATTTGGGCTTGCGAAAATTGTACTTCCATCCATCAATTATTTTTAACCAAATTCCTTAAATTTATGAGAACACTTTTACTCAAAGTTGTTGCTGTAATTGTATTCATTGTTCTTTGCGGAACAAGCAGCTATGCGCAATTAACAGGAACTAAAACCATTCCGGGTACATACGCAACAATTGCCGCTGCAATTACCGACCTGAATACATTAGGTGTCGGAGCAGGCGGGGTTGTTTTTAACGTAGCCGCCGGGTATACCGAATCCGTTACCGCACCCCTGGCCATTACAGCCACAGGTATTGCCGGGAACACAATTGTTTTCCAGAAAAGCGGTGCAGGTGCCAATCCAAAAGTTACAAGAACTGATGCGGGCACCAATGCAACATCCGGTTTCGGGGGATTAGGCGATGCTGTTATCAGTATTGCAGGCACCGATTATATCACCTTCGACGGGATTGATGTTGCTGCTTCGGATCAGGGAATAGAATATGGGTATCTTACCCATAAAACAACTGCAACCAACGGTTGCCAGTATGTTACAATCAAAAACAGTGTGGTTACAATGACAAAAGGAACGAGTGCATATGTTATTGGTATTTACCTGGATAACGGAACCACTTCACTCTCATTGGCTACAGGTTTTGCTGTTACAGCTACAAGCGGTATAAACTCGAATATCGAAATATCAGGCAATACGATACAGGGTGTACATGCCGGGGTTTATAATGTGGGTTCATCAGCAACCGGGTTTTACGACAGCGATATTACAATCGGGAAATCAGGAGCCGGAAATATAATCCAGAATTTTGGTGGCGGAAGCGCAACCACTACCTATGGAGTTTATTGTCTCTATGTCAATAATCCAAGCGTGGCCTACAACACAATTAATAACGCCGGTGGTGGCGGTGTTGCACATGGTTCCACATTTTACGGGATATATTATTCATCAGTTTTAGGCAATGTAGTCGGAAGCAACAATGCGATCACATTTGCCAACAGTTCGACTTCGGCTACATATGGTATATATAATGGGAGCACCGCTACAAGCGAAAACTTCAGCAATAATACATTTGCTTCAGGCGTTTTTGCTTCGACAAGTTCTTCATACCTTATATATGCCAGCAACTCTACTAATAATGTAACTGTTTCGGGCAATGCAACAAGCGGCACTATAAATAAAACCAGTACCAGCGGTTCGCTTTATTGTTACTATAACCTCGGATCCCCGACTGGTGGTACCGAAACAATGATTAGTAATAATTTCTCAAATATTACTGTTACCGGGACTTCCAGCTTATATGGTCAATACTCTAATACAACTACATCTATGAGCAGGGTCTGGAGCGGCAACACAATATCCAACTGGACTGTTGCTACCGGAACGGTATATACCCTTTATGCTGTTTCAACCTTAACAAACCAGGTATACGGCATTACGATCAACGGCATAACTGCCGGTGGAACGGTGTATGGATTATATTTCACAGGAACCAATCCTACAGTATATAATAACTCCATTTACAATATTTCCACCACAGGAACTATCTGCTATGGTATATATGACAACAGCACCGGTACTTTAATAAATTGTTATAAAAACCAGGTATATAATATTACTGTTAACAATGCAGCACCTTCATTATACGGAATTTACATTCTCGGGGGTACAACAACGTATTTATATAACAATTTTGTGTCGGATCTGAAAACTCCTGTTGCAAATGCAGCTATATCGTTGGCCGGTATTTATGTTTCGGGAGGTACTACGGTCGGGGTATATTACAATACCGTTTACCTCAACGCATCCAGCACTGGGGCGCTGTTCGGATCAGCAGCATTGTATGCTTCCACCACGCCAACCCTGGATATGAGGGACAATATACTTGTGAATGTATCCACACAGATGGGAGCCGGAGTAACTGCAGCTTACCGCAGAAGCACTTCGACCCTAACAACTTACGCCAATACCTCCAATGCCAATGCATTATACGCAGGAGCAACCGAGGATGCCACCCATGCGGTTTATTTCGATGGAACAACGCCATATAACCTGGCGGCTTATAAAACCCTTGTAGGCCCGACAAGGGATGCAATGTCAATCCGCGAAAATCCACCGTTTGTGAATGTTGCCAGCGCGCCATATAATCTACACCTGTCAGCCGGCACCCCCACCCAATGCGAAAGCGGTGCGGTTGTAATTGCTGCACCCATAGCTATAACCGATGACTTCGACGGGAATACGCGTAACGTGTCAACACCTGATATCGGGGCCGACGAAGGCGCATTTACCCTGTTAGACCTCACTCCCCCGGCAATAGCATATACACCACTCACCAACACAGCATCACTTACAAGCCGTACCCTGGCAGTCACCATTACCGATGCATCAGGCGTCGGAACAGGGGCCAACCAACCGGTATTGTACTGGAAAATAGGTGCCGCAGCATATACAGGACCTGTTGCACCAATATCCGTTGTGGGCAATGTGTATACCTATACATTTGGTTCAGGTGTTGTAGCCGGCAATGTTGTATCCTATTTTATAGTTGCGCAGGATCAGGCTTCACCCCCGAATGTGGGTTCATCCCCGGTTGGTGCAACGGTTACCGCGAGTCCTCCTCTGGCTTCGGCAGGCCCGGCAACACCAAGCTCATATACTATTCTGACCACGATTTGCGGTAACAAAACCATTGGTGCCACAGGTGCCGATTATACCACAATCACCCTGGCTCTTGCCGATCTGAACAGCAAGGAACTTTGCGGTCCTTTGACTTTCACTTTACTTGATGCCGCTTACCCCAGCGAAACATATCCCCTGGTTATTAACTCAAATTCCGGTTCCAGTGCAACAAATGTTGTTACAATTAAACCGGCAAGTGGTGTTACAACAACGATTTCCGGTTCATTAACAAGCGCCCTGATAAAGGTTTTAAACAGCTATACTGTTATTGACGGCTCCAATTCAGGCGGTGCTACCAGGAATCTTACCATAACAAACTCAAGTGCCACTACCCCGCTGGTAATGGTGATCGGATCAACAGGAACTACCCCGATCCGGAATGTGACCTTGAAAAACTGTATCGTGGTTAACGGTATAAACTCGAGTTCGGCTATTATCACCTCCGATGGTGCCGCTCCGGGAACAGCCGGTTACTTTAACAATATTACTTTCCAGAATAACAGTATCAGCAAAGCTTACATCGGTGTGTTCAACATTGCAGCTGTAGCAACTGGTAACGGTAGCGGACTGTTATTTACCGGAAATGAATTCATTGGTACTACCACGAATGCTATTGCCGGCACATCTATTTATGTTCAGGGTGTCGATGGTGTTACCGTTACTAATAATACGATCAGCAACGGACTTAATTCAACCTACACAACCAATCCAACCGGAGTGTGGTTTGCTACAGGTACCAAAAACGGTATAATATCAGGGAATACAATTTCGAATCTGAGTTATACGGGTACAAGTAGTTATGGACCTATCGGGATACTTGTATCGAGCGGGTTAACCGGGGCTAATGTTGAAATTTCCGGAAATACAATTTCAGGACTTTCCACTACGGGTTCCGCATGGACAACAGGAATATATGCAGGAGGCGGCGGAGCCGTTTCGGGTATAACTATTACCGGAAACCGAATCAGTAATATCAAAAATAACAATACCGGCGGATACAGCGCTAACGGATTGGTTCTCTGGTCAACTCTCACTGCAGCAAATATTTTTGCAGCAAACAATTTTATATGGGATGTTGCCGGGTACGGCTGGTCGTCGCATACAACCGATAATGGATTTGGTATCCGCATTGAAGCCGGAGGTGGTTATACTGTTTACCATAACTCGGTAAACCTGGCTACCAACCAGACTGATGCAACGGGTTATCCTGCAGCTTTATTAATCGGATCATCAGTTACAACAGCCAGTTCGCTTGATATCAGGGATAATATTTTCGCTATATCATCGACAGTTGGAGCCGACCGCTATGCTGTAGAATGCAACACGACGAATTCAGTATTCTCCTTCATTGATAATAATGATTATTTTTCAACAGGACCCAACCTCGGCTATTTTACTGCCAGTAATGTTCTCGACCTGGCTGCATGGAAAACAGCAACAGGAAAAGATGTCAGCAGTGTATCAGGAGATCCGTTGTACGTAAGTGCAACTAACCTTCATCTGAATACAGCATTAAATTCGCCGGCAAAAAATACCGGAGTAAGTATTGCAACGGTTACGACCGACATCGACGGCGACACACGTAACAATCCTCCGGATATGGGTGCTGATGATTATACGTTAGTACCAACTGTAGTTACCAATGCCGCTACAGCAGTTACCGGAGTATCGGCAACCTTAAACGGATCGGTTACTGCCAACAACGAATCGGTTGTTACTGCATTTGAATATGGCACAACACTTTCGTTCGGCACTACAGTAGCCGCCACTCCAACACCAGTTACAGGCAATTCAGCCACCGGCATCAGCAAGGGTCTAACAGGCCTGGTACCGAATACCACATATTACTTCCAGGCAAAAGGCACGGTAGGAGTACTTGTATATAACGGAGTTCCTCCATTGAGCTTTACTACCGCTGCTGTACTTCCGACCGTTACAACCAATGCTGCAACCTCTGTTACTTCGGTAGGCGCAGTTTTAAACGGAACCGTAAATGCAAACAATGCCAGTACCGCAGTTACTTTTGAATATGGTACAACCACCTCTTACGGCACAACCGTAACCGCTGTTCCAAGCCCTGTTACCGGGACGACCAACACGGCAGTATCCTATACCCTTGGCAGCCTGTTACCTAATACAACCTATCATTTCAGGGCTGTAGGAGTTAACCTGGCAGGAACCGCAAATGGCGGTGACCTGACTTTTACCACCCCGGCCGTTGTTCCGACCGTAACTACCAATGCTGCAACGGGAGTTACTTCGGTGGCAGCCACACTTAACGGTACTGTAAATGCCAACAATGCAAGCACAGTTGTTACTTTCGAATATGGCACTACCGTTTCGTACGGCACCACAGTTACAGCAGTACAAAGCCCTGTTACCGGCACCACAAATACTGCCGTAAACTATGCTTTAACAGGACTTGTGCCCAATACCACCTATCATTTCAGGGTAGTAGGATCCAATGTTGCAGGAACGGTAAACGGCCTCGACCAGGTGTTTGTTACAACGGCAATCGCACCGACGGCTATTACCAACTTTGCCACCAGTGTGGGAACCACATCAGCCACTCTCAACGGATCGGTAAATGCCAATAACCAGGCAACAACCATAACTTTCGAATATGGATTAACCGTAGCTTATGGAACCACCCTGGCTGCTGTTCCGCCAACCATGAGCGGATATGCTCTGAATCCTGTTTCGCTTGGACTTATTGGGCTTGGTTTGAATACCACCTATCATTACCGTGTTGTGGCCATCAATGCCACCGGTACAACCTATGGAGCCGACCTGACCTTTACCACAGGATGCCAGAACCCTGATCCTGCAGGAGCAATCACAGGTCCTGCATCTGTATGCCAGTCCGCAAGCGGAGTAGCTTACAGCGTTGGCACCATCAACTATGCAACATCGTATGTATGGACTTTGCCTCCGGGTGCAACCATCGCAAGCGGTACCGGTACCAACTCCATTACAGTTAATTACAGTTCAATATCCTCATCAGGAAGTGTAAGTGTATATGGCAGCGGAGTATGCGGCAATGGCACAGCGTCAACGTTAGCAGTAACTGTTAATCCGAATGCAAGTATCGCCCTTTCGTCGGCAGCAGGTACCAATGCTCAAAGTAAATGTATCAATACAGCTATCACCAATATTACCTATGCAGTAGGCGGTGGTGGCACAGGAGCCGGTGTAGCCGGATTACCTGCAGGTGTTACAGGAGCTTTTGCATCAGGGATATTCACCATAAGCGGAACCCCGACAGTAGCCGGTACATTTAACTATACGGTTACCACCACGGGTACCTGTACTCAAGCTACAGCAACCGGAACCATCACGGTGACCCCGAATGCCGCTATAGCACTAACCTCGGCAGCAGGAACCAACGTACAATCCAGATGCCTCAACTCAGCCATAACTGCGATTACCTACTCGGTAAGCGGCGGTGGCACAGGAGCTGGCGTTACCGGGTTACCGGCAGGCGTAACAGGTACATTTGTATCCGGAGTGTTCACTATCAGCGGCATTCCGACAGCAACAGGCATATTTAATTATACTGTTACCACCACTGGTACATGTGTACAGGCCACGGCAACAGGTACAATCACAGTGAACGCTCTTCCGGCTACCCCGACCATCAGCGGCCCGCTCACAGCCTGTTTTGGCTCAACAGGGAATATTTATACCTCTGCAGCCGGTATGACGGCTTATGTATGGACAGTTCCTGGAGGTACCATTACAGCAGGTGCAGGTACCAATACTATTACGGTAACCTGGACCACAGCAGGAGCCCAGGCCGTAACACTGAACGTTGCAAACGCGAGCGCATGCGCTGCATCAACACCGGGCTCATTCACCACCACGGTAGGCCCACAGATCACA
>CAISRK010000095.1 GCA_903887815.1 uncultured Bacteroidales bacterium
CTGCTCAGGGTGACAGATAAATCCGAAAACGCGATTCACACTTCACAAGCCTTTTTTTTGTTAATTTGCATATCCAAAACTCAATCCCTGAACCTTGATTCCACACGATACCATATCGCAGATTTTTGATGCCGCCCGTGTGGAAGAGGTAGTAGCGGATTTTGTCGCCCTGAAGCGACGCGGGAGCAATTTCACAGGTCTTTGCCCTTTCCACAATGAGCGCACGCCTTCGTTTCACGTTTCGCCTACCAAGGGGATTTATAAGTGTTTTGGTTGCGGTAAGGCAGGAAATTCGGTGAACTTCGTGATGGAACATGAAAAATTCACCTACCCCGAAGCCTTGCGTTACCTGGCAAAAAAGTATAATATCGAAATCCACGAAGAAGCCGAAACAGCCGAACAGGTTGCTGAAAAATCAGCCCGCGAAGGATTGCTGGCTATAACCGATTTTGCTGCGAAATACTTCGCCGACCAGCTTTTCAATACCGACGAAGGACTTTCGATAGGTTTATCGTATTTCCACGGCCGGAGTTTCAGCGACGATACCATTCGTGAATTCCAGCTCGGTTACAGCCCCGACGAATGGGATGCTTTCAGCAAACATGCCGTTAAGAATGGCTTCAGCACCGATATGCTTGAGAAATCAGGCCTAAGCATTAACCGTGATGGTAAGCTTTACGACCGCTTCCGCGGAAGGGTGATGTTCCCTATACACAGCCAGGCCGGGCGGGTAATCGGTTTTGGCGGGAGGATCATGACTACGGATAAAACCCGTCCAAAATACGTGAACTCCCCAGAGAGTGAGATTTACAATAAGAGCAAGGTTCTTTACGGAATTTCGTTTGCCAAGCATGCCATTGCCGCCAACGATATGTGTTTCCTGGTTGAAGGGTATACCGATGTGATTTCGATGTACCGCGCCGGTGTGCAAAACGTGGTTTCCTCTTCAGGCACCTCGCTTACCGTTGACCAGATCAGGCTGATAAAACGTTACACCCCGAATATAACTATTCTTTATGATGGCGACCCTGCCGGGCTTAAAGCCTCATTCCGCGGCATCGATATGATTCTGGAGCAGGGAATGAATGTGAAGGTGGTTCTTTTCCCTGATGGGGAAGATCCTGATTCCTATGCACGCACACGACGTGGTGTTGAGGTTCAGGAGTTTATTAAGCAGAACGCCAAGGATTTCATCCATTTCAAGATCGACCTGCTGCTGAGTGAAACCGGACGCGACCCGCTGAAAAGGGTTTCCGTGATAAAGGAATTTATAGAAAGTATCTCGCTTATCCCTGATCAGCTTACTCGCCTGGCCTACGTAAAGGAGAGCGCCAACCAGATGCAGATGGACGAAAAAGCCATCCTTAATGAGCTTAATAAAATTTTACGCAGGAAATTCACCCAGAAATCGGGTGCTACGGCTCCTGAAGCTGAAGACCTCGACAATCTTTTTGCTCCCGAAGCTGCTGAAAAACAGGAAGACTCCTTCGATGCCCTTTCGACCGAGGAAATCGAACGCGAAATAATACGCCAGTTGTTGTTGTATGGAGATGTTGAAATTGAAACCAATTACCCTGATCCTGTTACCAGCGAACCGGTAAAAAAGAAAGTGAAAGCAGCCAGTTTCATTATCAACGATATTAAAGCTGATGAACTTGATTTCAGCAATCCCCAGTTCCAGCAGATTTTCAACACCTGTGCCGAGGAATTAAGGATCAATCCCGATATCGATTACCGTAAACTCACCAATCATCCTGACAATGCTGTTTCGGGCCCGGTTATCGACCTTATAGCCACACGGTACACCTTCAGCCCGAACTGGGAAAAACGCAAGATCCGGCTTCTGCAGGAGCACGAAGTACTCGATTTCCTTATTCCTAATTCCATATTATCCTTTAAGTCGAAACGGGTGCGGCAGGTACTCAAAGAACTGCTTGAGAAGATAAAGAACGCCGAATCCGACGATATTTCCATAGATCTTCAGAAACAGTTTATCAATGCCAAGCGCATTGCTAACCTTATTGATGGCGGGCAGCTGGGCAGAACGATAGTATAAAAAGTCTTGTATTAGAACATCCCGTTCTCGTTGACCATTTCATCCGGTGGTGCCTGCGTCAGGTCCCACAATTCAACAATTTTATCATCCACGAAACGAAAAAAATGCACCAGGGCTATACCTGGCTCACCGGGACTTATGGAGACCTTTGAATAAACTGCTACCCTGTTATCTTCATGTATGGCAAACCGGATTTCCAGTTCTTTTCCGGGTAACATCCTGGCGCTTTCTTCCATGGCTTCTTTTAACGAACCGGCATCGCCTTTAAAATGCACATTGTGGTGCCTGAAGCCCGGAGCTATGTATAAATCAAATGCCTCGGCAACCAGGCCGGCGGCTGTAAGTTTTAAAAATTCTGTTGCGGAAGTTTTAATATAATCGCCTGGTTTATCCATTCTTTTGAAGTGCATGCTGGTTTCAGATGTCTTATGATGTTGAAGTCAAATTAATAATTCTGTTCCAAACTAATTCCCTTTCTTTAGCACCACCTCCCTGTATTTTTTACTGTTCCAGGTATTGATCATGGTGCGGAAAGAATCATATTTTTCGGCAGGGATTTCTGTTTTCAGGATGATGATCTTCCTTACAATATGAAGCTGGTTCCCTTCGGATGAAATCGAACAGTCGATACTGCCGAATTCATTGTTCATGCTTAGCTTGGCAGGCGCTGTTGCCAAGGCCATTCCATCAGGAATTTTAATAAAAAGATCGTACAATTCGTTTATAGCGAACGGTATATCAAGCAACTCAGAGCGATTGCTGATCAGTTCGGTCATATGCCAGCCATCGGAAGCCAATGAAGCCGCCGGAAGTTTTAAAAAAACATGGCCGCCTTTTTCGCTAGCAAACGAAGTTGCTGAAGCTTTAAATCCAAACGATGAGAGGTCAATATCCGTCTTGCCTATTACTATTGCACCTACTTTCCCGGCGCCAAAAACACCCGAAAGTATCGATGCTACATAGGATGTATCTTTTTGAATTTTCAGCCAGGGATTCAGCCTGCCACCGAGTTCGAGGTTCAGGTTTCCCTGGAGCATAAGGTCGGTATCCATTTCGAGGTTCCCTGTGAGCGAAAACATATTCGTCGATTCGTTTATCAGCTCCGAAAGCTGAATCTTACCCGGTACCAACGTTATAATCCGTTTCCCGCACAGCGAGTAGCGCAAATCCTGCTGTTCTGCCTGTACGGGCGAAATGAAAACAGGGTCCAGTCCCGGGATGTACACTTTTACTAAAAACCGCTCAAATAAAGCAGGACTGGCAACTTTTTGGGAATAGTACCTTTCAGGAACAACTGCCACGGGCTCGGCCTGTATGTTTTGCGAACGAAGCATGCATGTTAACAGAACCGCCTTCTCGCCATCGGTGCCACCATTGCTTTTCCAGGTTGCTGCTGCATTCCTGAGTTTATAACCGGTGTACTGCAAAGGGACCTGCCAGGTATTAAGTTCAGTACACACTTTATCCTGAAGTTTAAGCGCTTTCAACAGGGGCGGGTCGGTTCCTGCAACAGCATTGGCAGCTTCTTCTTTTACTTCAGCAGGAATTTCGCATTTAAATGCATCCTGCGTTGCAAAACCTGAAATGGCATCAGATTTTTTGGGGCTCACCGCAAATACAATCCTTGGCCGGTTCTGTTGTTCGTGTGGTTTGAAATCTTCGCGTGTTGCCGCCGGCAAATCGGTCAGCGTCCAGGTATAGCTGGTTTTCCCGCCCGATTTCAACATCACGGGCTTGGCCTGTATATTGAATTGCTCCAAATTTAATATTGTACCCGAAGGAACCGTAACAATGAAAATAAGTTTTTTCACAGGTGAATTCATCCAGAGCTGTTCGTTAGCCATAAAAACAGGCATATAGCCTTTGACTGATGATAACGTATAATCGAAATCAATAGTTGCCCCTCTTTCAAGTGCTGTATGTGTTACAACCATTTCGCGGAGGCGGTTCCAGGCAGGTACATTGGCGGCAAATCCAGGCAACAACTCATTGTATGCATTTTCAGGTGTGGCTACCTGTTTGCCATCGGCCATCGTAGTAACTGAGCGATTAATTTTCAGTTTCTGAAAAGCAGGATCATATACAATAAAATCCTCACCATAAAGATTATGGAAGGCATAATAGCTGTTTATCAGTAATTTATGACTGTAATGAAACGACCAGCTGCCATCTTTTTCGAGTGTGTATTCTTTTGTCTGCTCCTGGTATACGGCATCGGTTTTCCCCCCCTGGGCATAAAGCCCGTTTGCAGCTAAAAGCAATAAAACAATTGGGATTATTTTATGAAACATAGGATTGTGGTTTTTTGAAAGAAGTGATGCTGAAAGGTAATTGGGGTTTATTGAGGTACTATTGACCAGGTATGAGGTACGATTATCTCATTACAATTCGTAAATCGTTTCTGTTTATTTGACTCTTACAATCAATGGATCCGTCACCAGCTGATTCTGGTAAGCAACTGCCTTACGAAACGATTCCCAATCGGCGGGCTGATAAATGCGTTTCGGAAAACTTGCATTGAATGAAAATTTCAGCACATCATTTTCCCTTTTCACCATGCCGAAATATTGAGCTCCACTCCCATCGCCCGATTCGGGCGCCGGTGAATAAACTATTTCCTTTATATCAGGCAAGGTGATTTTCTCGGTTATTTCAACCGTATGCGAGGTACGGTCGCGGAAAGGGAATTTTCTGTCTTTCAAACCGGTATCGAAACCCATATGAGGCATTGCTCTTTTCATAAAACCGCTTGCAAGAAGCGGTGTAAAAATCAGTTCATCACCTGCTACCGTAGCATATTCGGGGATACGGATACGGAATTGCATCATCACAGGGCCTGCAAGATAATTATAGGGATCGTCGTATGTAACTTTAACAAGTTGTGCGAGAGGCGAAATCTTTAACACTTCTTTTTCAACGTTGGCAGCCCAGTCGGCCATAAAGGAACGGGTGAACAAACCGCGTACGGAGGCATCGGTCTGACCCTCGGCAGTTACAGTATAATCACCTTCCAATGTGCCATCCGGTGCAATACTGGTACTCCCACTCATCCGGAGATAATGGTTCGACGGGTTCGAAACCGGTGTTTCGGCCAGGTCGGCACCTTCGGGAACGCCCATAAGATAGTTCTGCTGTTGCTCGGCACTCGACCACAATTCGCGTACAAAAGGCACCCAGGTTGGATCAAGCAGGTGGTATTTGCCGTCGACTTTGCCTTTTACAACGGTAACGCAGTGGTTAAACTGGTCGGCAGGGATATAATCGATCCTCGAACCGGCCATAGTCATTGCCGGGTAAGCCTCGAAACCCGCAGCACGAAGCATGGTGATAAGCATTCCGGCTTTATCCTTGCATACACCGCAACGATCGGTAAAATTCATTTCACCGTTGTGAAGGGTATATCCTTCGCCTTTGCCCATGCTTACGCCCAGGTAACGGATCTCATCGCCTGCCCAGTGGGTAAGTATGGTAACTGAATCGAGTTCAGTGCGTGCATTTTGCAGCAGCTCATTTACTTTCTTCTTAATAGCATCATTGGCTGCAAAACTTTTATACTCTTCGTTAACGCCGTAAAACCAGGTACTTTTTGATTTCCAGTCGGGACTTGTGCTCATAAGCAATTTTGGAGCAATGTCCGACAGGTCGACTGAGCGGGGTTCGGTTTTAAACGGCATTATATCCTTTTTCGAAAATGTATACACCAGCCTGTCGCCGCTGCGCCACATCTTTGAGCTGACTTCGCCGTTGTAAACTTCGTACTGCAGCACTTTGGTATCGGGTACACTTATACGGTATACTTTTGATAAAATGGGGTCGTTGCTGTAAAAAGGAACAATATCGTAAAAATGGCCTTTCATAGGCGGGATATATCTTTCATCGTCATCGCCACCGGTAAGCAAGGCATACGTAAATCCTTTCCGGTAAAGGAAAACCTCCACAGCATCACCCGGTTCCAGTCTCCCGATTTCAATCATTTTTTCACGTGCTCCCCAATAGATTGCCCTGGCAGGCTGCGGATAATCGAGCACTTTTGAAGTGTCTACAGCCGTTTGAGTGCCATCGGCATGGTAAACTGTTACTCCCCTTATTTCAGACCAGGCCGAAAGCGGATCGTAATCCAGCTTTATAACCGACAAAGTCTTTGCTCCTTCGGGAGTAAGGATTTTGTAAAGACGGTGCATATAATTATGACTCAGGCCGCTTTCCAGCATTTCGACGCGCGTACTGTCGAATATCACCAATACATTTGAGCCGGGAAATGACTTCCGGTCACCGGCTTTTTTAACCAGGTCGTTGATTGTACCGGCAATGGCAGCAGAAACTGATAAACAAACAAACAGGATCAGCAAGGATAGGTTTTTCATAATCGAAGATTTTTAACCTGGAAATGAGGGTATAAAGTTAAATATTGAATCCATTGGGCAATACAAATGCGGATTCATTTATTAACAATCATACAATTAGCCGGCCTTTAGACTAAAACACCGATCCTGTTCCAAAGTTTTTCTTCAATTTTGCTGTGAATCTGCTTTTAAAGCTATTCTCTGAAACAAAAGCAGGGAGAAAACAGTTTATACTTCAAACTAATATATTCATGAATCAATACTTAATGACGCCAGTAAAAATTGGCAATCTTTCGCTTCCAAACCGGGTTATTATGGCCCCATTAACCCGCCGGCGTGCTGATGCTGATCATATTCCCACCCCGATTATGGCAACTTATTACCGCCAGCGTGTTTCGGCCGGGTTACTTATCTCGGAAGCAACACCTATTTCTCCCCAAGCTGTAGGCTATTTGAATGTTCCGGGAATCTGGAACCAGCAGCAGGTCGAAGGATGGAAACCGATCACAAAGGCTGTGCATGAAGCAGGAGGACGCATTTATATGCAACTATGGCATGTGGGACGGATTTCACATTCGCTGCTTCAACCCGGGCAGGGCCTGCCGGTTTCGGCCTCAGCAATAAGCGCAGGTGAAATAATTAATACTCCCGAAGGCCATAAACAAATGGAAGTGCCACGGGCACTTGAAACAAACGAAATTCCGGGCATTATCAGGGATTATGCCGAAGGAGCCAGCCGAGCTATTGAAGCCGGGTTCGATGGCGTGGAGATTCATGGTGCCAATGCCTACCTGATCGACCAGTTTTTGCATTCCTCATCCAATATCCGAACTGACCAATACGGCGGCAGCATTGCAAACCGTGCAAGGTTCCTGTTCGAAGTTGTTGAAGCTGTTATAAGTGCCATAGGAAATACGAGAGTGGGAATCCGTCTTTCGCCCCAGCAATGTGCGAAACGGGATGGACGATACCGATCCGTCAGCATTATACAGTTACGTGGTAAATAAACTGAATGATTGTAACCTTGCTTATCTTCACCTGGTTGAACCCATGATGCCCCTCGATACTTTCCCTCACATGATAAAGGAAGTAACGAAATTCTTCAGGCCGTTATGGAAAGGTCCGCTGATTACTGCCGGGAATTATACTCCCGAAACAGGAGAAAAAGCCGTGGAACAAGGCATCGCTGATATGGTGGCGTTTGGCCGCCTGTATATTTCCAATCCCGATCTGCCCGAACGAATTGCCCTTAAAGCATCCATGAATGAACCTGACACCACCACATTTTATGCAGGTGGCGAAAAAGGATATACCGATTATCCTAATTTATAAAACTAACAACCGTCACTATTGTATAAGAGAAGCGGAACTGCGCTTCTCTTTGCATTTTATGCCATTTTTAAATCCCTGAAACGGATCAGTCTTCCGGCTTTTGTATCCCACAATTTCAGGTTTACATATTTAAATCCTTTAAAAAAGGGAACAGGTTTAACCGTATTGAAGAGGGCATTCTCTTTATGGCATTTTTCGAGGCGGTAATTCGGGATTTTTGAACTCAGATGGTGAATATGATGAAACCCGATATTTCCTGAAAACCACTGCAATACTTTTGGAAGTTTATAATAAGAACTGCCATGAATGGCGACGGTTTTGAAATCCCAGTCCTGGTCGGTATACCAGTGAGTTCCATCAAACTGGTGCTGCAGGTAAAAGAGATAAACACCACCTATAGCAGCAAAATACATTACCGGTATCTGGATCATCAGGTAGGCTTTCCAGCCTATTGTAAGGCAAAGCACTGTCGCTACCAGGGCAATCCCGGCATTGGTGCCATACACGCTCATTCTTTCCTTGAAGGAGAAATGTTTCCTTGTAAACCGGTTTGCCACCAGGAACATTAAAGCTGCGCCAAGACCAAACATGACAAAAGGATTGCGAAATATGCGGTATGCCAGCTGTTTGCGTTTAGGCAGAGCCCGGTACTCATCAACAGTGAGTGTCCAGACATCTCCCGAGCCCCGTTTATCGAGGTTCCCGACTGTACGGTGGTGGATTAGATGCGAATGATGCCAGCGGTGGTAGGGTGTAAAAGCCAGTATCCCGAATACATATCCCACAATTTCGCTTAACAGTTTCGACTTAAAAAACGATCCATGCCCGCAATCGTGAAATATGATGAACAACCTCACCAGGAATCCTGCCGATAGCAGTATCAAGGGCAAAGTAATCCAGTAGCTGTATTTAAGGCTGATGTCCATAAGCACCCACAGAATCACATAAGGTATAAATGTATTAATGATCTGCCACCAGCTGTGGAGGCTATCGCCGTTGCGGTAAGGTGCTATTATTTTCACCCATTTTTCCTGGGTAGTTCCATTTGTATTCTCGTTTGATGGCATTCGGCAAAACATTAAAATTGGTAGCTCTTCGTATTAATCCGGCAATATGTATTTAATTAAATAACACCATTGATATCTTACAAATAGCAATGGCATATTAACTTATAAAATTACATTATTTTCGTGGCAGAAGCAAATGACGAACCGAAAATCCTGCTAGCGGATAATTATCTTCCTGCAATAGGATTCCTCTCCCTCATCGAACCTGATTAAATAGGTTCCCCTGGGAAGGTCCGAAATTTCGACGTTGATGATGTCCGCTTGTAATAGCTCGGATTTCGTATACACTCTATTCCCAAGTACATCGTATATCCCGAGGTTAAATGGTTTTAAAACCTGTGGATTGTTTACTTTCAGCTGGAATTTCCCGTACGATGGATTTGGAAAAACCGAAATCCCTTCTTTAAGCAGGTTTTCAGTTATACCTGTGGTGTTTATAACTGAAATTGTTCCTTTCATTCCCAGGGCAGCATGCGGAGCGCATACATAATAGTGTATCCCTGTTGTGAGAAAGCTGGCTGCAACATTCCCGCCTCCGTAAGGGACAGTGAAGCCACCGGGTAAGGCTGTATTTCCATTGGCGTTCCATGTAGCCTGGCTTACCTCCCTGGCATTGTGCATGGCCTCAAGCACGAAGTTCACATCATCACCCATGGCAATAGTAAGTGCTGCAGGGGTGAATTCATAACCTGAGTTTGTAATTGTGGAAGTAGAACTGAAGCCTGCAGCAGCAGCCAAAAAAAATGCGGATAGAAGTAGATATTTTTTCATTTTTCGAAAATTTTAGTTGATTTACTTGTCGAAAAGCAGTCGCCTGTTAAATAGCGGTTACTAATTTCTTTATTTGATTGAACAATAAAGGCAATTGTTTTTCATTTCTAAAGTCTGAATAAACAATTGTTCCTGGTTCGGACTTATAAAACAGATGGACATATAAATTTGTTCCGGGAAGCACTAATAAATGTTGTTAAAAGTTCGTTAATATATTACATGTCTTCAGCTAAAGCTTTTCAAAGCCAATTACTAATACTGAAGGTTAACCGAGAAAAAATCCGATAATCAGAATTCATTTTATACTTTTGATCCTGCAAATAATACCCGGCAAACATGAAAAAAATAATTCTGCCCCTACTGCTGATTATGGTAACAATACAGGCTTTTGCATCATTCGACGATTGGTTTGTGAATAAAACACTGCGAATCGATTATTGGCATACCGGCGACAGCGAGCACGAATTGTACTCCATCGACCAGGTGAGGTCGGAGCCGTTCTGGGGAGGATCGCATACATTCCTGATCGACAACCTGCAGCTCGGCGAGTATTATTTCAAGGCTTTTGATGTTGAAACAAACACTCTTTTATACAGCCATGGCTTTTGTGCTTTGTTTGATGAATGGCAGTTTACCGAAGAGGCGAAACTTACCAGCCGCACTTATACCGAAACCGTTGTTATGCCTTTTCCAAAAAAGAATGTGCGGGTTGAATTCTACAGCCGAAACAAAAAAGGCGTTTACGATAAACTTTTCGAATATACCGTCGATGTAAAGAGCTATTTTATTTCAACCGAAAAGCAAATGGAATACCCTGTATACGATGCAGTTGTATCGGGTGATCCAGCAACTAAAATCGATATTGTAATTTTACCCGAAGGCTATGCGGCAGCTGAAATGGATAAATTTAAAGCCGACTGCGATAAGTTTGCTTCCGAACTTTTCAAATTTGAACCCTATACCCAAAACCGTGATAAATTTAATATCCGTGCGGTCCTGGCGCCTTCGCGCGAAAGCGGAACTGATATCCCGGGTGATAATATCTGGAAAAATACCATTATGAACAGTTCGTTCTATACCTTCGATTCAGAACGATACCTTATGACAACCGATAACCGAAGCGTGCGCAATCTCGCTGCAAACGCCCCTTACGACCAGATTTACATTCTTGTGAATTCATCAAAATACGGGGGCGGATCCATTTACAATTATTACAGCACTTCGGTCAACAGCAATAAAGCTGCAGCTAAGATTTTCGTTCACGAATTCGGGCATGGTTTTGCCGGTTTGGCAGATGAATACGACGACGGCTCCACCTCCTTCAATGATATGTACCCTGCTGATCTTGAGCCCTGGGAACCCAATATTACAACCCTTGTAAATTTCGAAACAAAGTGGAAAGGTATGCTTGCCCCGAGTACACCCATACCGACACCTGTTGACAACAATACACCCCTGCAGCTGGGTGTTTACGAAGGTGCCGGCTATGTATCCAAAGGCCTTTACCGACCCACTCCCGACTGTCTTATGCGTACCTTCAGGGGCGATAAGTTTTGCCCGGTTTGCTCCAAGGCAATACAGAACATGATTGATTTATATACGAAATAACAGTTTCCGGATCACAACAAAATACCTCATCCCGGCAAGAAGTTAGATTTAATTATCCTGGTAATAAGTCCAAAAACCCTGGCTATGTTTAAAGAGTATAAGGGGGAATTTTCATTTCTGTAAAATAATTTTCCTTTCGGCAATATGTCCTTTTGTTTCAATGGTAAGGAAATACAATCCGTTCGGCAATGCCGGAACGGAAATCGATTTCCTGATAGATGCATGCTCACAAAAGGCACTTTGCTCCAGGAGAGTTTGTTCGGTTAAATCCTTTAATTTAAACTTATATGCGCCGTTTTCAATATTATCGGCTGATATATTAATAATGTCATTTGCCGGATTAGGGAATACCTGAAAGTGCGAAAGGTAATCTTTTTCAGCTATGCCGATCGAATTACTCATAGTAAAACTCTGATTACATACCACACCGTTATAGGTTGTTTGAAAAGTATATACACCTGGCACAGTGGGTAATTTTTTCGACCAGCCGATGTAACTCGCCTTATAATAAAAGGTTGGGGTGTAAATCCAGCTGTTATTATCAAAAACAGTTCCGTCGGGATTAAGTATTTTCAGTGTAAGGGGTAAACCAACCGATGCATCAATCAGAAAAACATAAAATTTTGCATAACCGGGAGCCAGCCCAACACCCTGGAAAGGAATAGGGAATAAAGTACTTTCTTCGAGGGTACCGGTATTCGGGCATGGGGCCATAACGATATCCGTGGTATGAACCGAAGCTTTTAATACTCTTGCTTCAGTATAACTGGCTTGCGTAAGCCAATAGGAGTTGAAATTCAATGTGTTGCAGGGACCCGAAAACGGATCAATACAAGTACTGAGTGTGCTTCCGCTCCAAACTTCAAAATGAAGGTGAGGGCCTGATGAGCTTCCCGAACTGCCTACAATTCCCAGGTATTCGCCCTTTGCAACGGCTTGCCCTGTTGTTTTCGGAGTAACTGCACCGGATTTCATGTGCCAGTACAAGCTCCGCGAACCATCAGCATGCTGTAGTATAACATAATTGGCTGTTAATGTATTCGTGCTGCAGTTTCGGTCAAATTCACCATCATGTTTGTCAATAATAATACCTGGGGCAGCTGCAACAACTTCCACCAGGTTATTATCCATTTTATAGAATCCAAAAGGCCAGATTATAAAATCAGTTCCTTTATGCCCGTCGTATGAATTTGTTCCACAATTGTAGTCCTTTACCGAGCCTGTCGCATTATCCTGATCCACATTTGCCCCAATATACTGATACCCACAGTCAGTTAATCCTGAAGCGGCCTTAAGCGGCCGATCAAAAAGTATAATCTCGTTGCTTTTTATGATTTTATCCAATCCCAATATCTTTACGTTCGCATTGCATCTTTTCTCAACCATATCATACTGTTGAGGTGTAATTTCGGGATGCAGGGCATCGTGTTTTTCAAAAACAAATTCGCCTCCATCGGGTTCGGACAGAGTCGTATTCTGGGCATGGATGGAAAAGGC
>CAISRK010000096.1 GCA_903887815.1 uncultured Bacteroidales bacterium
ATTGCCCTGGCCCGTTAGAGATAAAACCAGGTCAGGCAACAGGCGAAGAACGCAGACGAGATTGATTTATATATGTTTGATCATTCCTTTTACTGTAGCCAGTTGTATAATAGCATCAACAATCTCCTTTTCACTGAATCGGCTGCGGTTCATCTCAATGTCATAAGCATTAAGATCGGCTTTCTTTCCAAACAATTTTGTAACAAGCAATTCCCTTTCGACATCCTGTTTGCGGATGTAATCTCTTGCAAAGGTTTTACTGAAATCAAGCCGTTTCACTATTTCGTTAACCCGCCATTCTTCCGGTGCTTCGAGACGGATATGGAGTGAGTTTTTTATCCCGCTGCAAATTGCAGCTCCTCCCCTGCCGACAATAACCACGTTTCCATTGTTGCCGAACTGCCATATAACATCATGCACGGTTTTTATGATTTTCTGATCGCTTTTATGCGCATGTGTCGACAGGGCATCAACAATCTGGTCCATTATACCACGGTCCTTGTCGCCAATAACATGTTGGAGGGCACGAGGATCAAGGTGAAGTTGTTCGGCCGATTTCTGAAGGATTTCGCGGCTTATAACGCTCCAGTTAGCGCCAGGCTTAGCCTGGTTTTTCATTTTATTGAGTTCCGTGCACACGCCCCAGGCAATACTGCTTGCCCCGCAGCCTGATTGCCGCGATATGGTGATCACAGGTCCGGGTTCTTTATTCTGCTGGGTCGGAATAAAATCTCCGCTTATACGCCTGTTCATATAGTCAAATAGCCTGTTTTCCATGGTATTGTCTGTTTATTCAATATATTTTTTAAAGCGTTTACAGGAAAAACATCCCACATCCGACATTTTTCATTCTTCATTAATCCTCTCCCTGATCGCCTCCGTTTCTTCTTCATATCCCGGTTTCGCCAGCAAGGCAAACATATTGTTTTTATAGGCCTCAACACCCGGCTGGTTAAATGGGTTTATACCTGTAAGGTAACCGCTCAGGGCGCAGGCGAATTCGAAGAAATAAACCAGTTCTCCGAGTGAATATTCATCAATAGCCGGTATCAGTATATCCAGGTTTGGAACTTCTCCGTCAGTATGGGCAAGGGTCGTTCCAAGGGCGGCCATGGCATTTACTTCGTGAAGCGATTTGCCGGCCAGGTAGTTCATGCCGTCGAGGTCGGCATCGTCGAAAGGAATTGTGAGCAGATGCCCGGGCTTTTCAACATGGATAACGGTTTCGAAAAGAATCCGCTGCCCCTGCTGTATATATTGTCCCATCGAATGAAGGTCGCTGGTGAAATCAACAGCTGCCGGGAACAAGCCTTCGTTTTCCTTGCCTTCGCTTTCGCCGAAAAGCTGTTTCCACCATTCGGCAAAATAATGCAGCGCAGGTTCATAATTTACCAGTATTTCGACCTGGTGACCTAAGCGGTATAACGATGACCTGATGGCAGCATAGCAGGCAGCCGGGTTATCCTGTAACGACGAAGTCGCAAGACACGCTTTCCGCATTTGAGCGGCGCCCCGAAGCAGCTTCTTAATATCGCAGCCGGCAATGGCAAGCGGTAATAATCCGACAGGTGAAAGCACTGAGAACCTGCCCCCTGTATCATCGGGAACCACATACGATTTATAGCCATGCTTTTCGGTAAGTGAGCGCAACGCCCCTTTTGAACCGTCGGTAACTGCAATAATACGGTTTGCCGCTTCCTCTTTGCCGTACTTCATTTCAATGTGCTTTTTCAGCAAACGGAAAGCTAATGCCGGTTCGGTAGTTGTGCCGGATTTGGAGATAACTACAATTGCATACTCTTTGGTATCCAGGAATTGGAGCAGCTCAGCATGATAATCCTGGCTCAGATTGTGGCCAGCATATACAATAAGCGGGTTTGCATTTCCTCCAGATTTTGCAAATGGAGGAGAAAGCGCTTCGATAACAGCCCTCGCCCCTAAATAAGAACCGCCAATGCCTATTATTACCACTACCCCAGCTTTATCACGAAACAAGCGGGAATCTGTTTCGATGCGGTTTAGAAGGAAGTCGTCACTGTGAGCCGGCAAATCGATCCAGCCCAGGAATTCGTTTCCTTTTCCTGCTTTTTCAACGAGGAGGCTATGACTGACATCAATTTCATTCTGCATCAAAAAAATCTCTTCTTCCGAAAGGAAACCCAAAAGATGGTCGTATCGGAACCGTAGACTTGTCATTGGTAAAAATGTTTATATACAAGCGAAGTAAAATGTTTCAGGAGTATAAAATTACGAAAAAAAAGGTGGATATCATACTAAAACAGCAAAAAAGATATTTTAGGCAGGCTTGCAGTTTCCTGTTAATTTCCGGCCCGCCGGGTTAAAATAAAAAAATGCGACCCTGAGAGCCGCATTTTTTCCAAACAAACAACAAAACCAGTTATGAAAAATTCTCTGCAATGAATAGAGACCTGATAAAATAACTTTTTGTTCAATTAACCGATACAAAGATACTATCGGAATAGCCTGTAAAATGTTAACGAAAACAAAAGAACGTTAAAATATGTTAAGGAATTAAATAAATTGTGTGCTAGGCTTTTAAAGAAATATTTTCCAGGAATCAGGGTAGATAACTTTGGCTTTTTACACTCAAAATTCCGTGACCGAAAATGAAAGGAAACAAACAAAAAATGCGACCCGAAAAAGCCGCATTTTTTCCAAACAAACAACAAAACCAGTTATAAATTCATCCTGTAACCAGCAGGAATAATTCTTTTGTATAACCAATTGTTCAATTAACCGATACAAAAGTACTTCGCTATGCCCTATCACTCTGTTAATGAAAACTAAAGAACGTTAAATTATGTTAAGCATATAGCTAACCGATTGTAAGGCACTATAAATTTGCAGCGAATCGGGAATTACACTGAAAAAGAGAAATTTACCCGATCGGGAAATTTTCATGCTACTATTCCCTTTACGAGGTATAGGAGCATCAACATGAGGCATACCATCAAAACAATTTAAACGGACAGGGTGAAAAAACAATTACTGGTTTTATTGATCGTAATCATGTCAGTCGCAATGACTGTGTTTATTGGTATTCAGGTATACTGGATAAGGAACTCGATGCAACTCCGCGAAGCCAATTTCAGGAGGAGTATCGACGAAGCCGTAAACAAAGCCTTGTTAAACCTCGAAACTATCGAGTTTTCGCGCCGCACAACCAGGAGTTCTTTACGGGTTCTGGCCGGCGACACCAATTCACTGCTACTTAGTCTCCAGATTCCGGGGAAAAGCCAGAATACCGATACTCAGGGAATCGCTATGGCCCGACGGCCCGGTTCTGAAACCGGAATTATTGCGATGCCCGGAAAAGATCCGGCTGTATTAAACGATTCCGATAAAAATAATGGCAGTCAGGGTCCCAAAAGCATTTCCGATAAATTCTCGGAAGGTGCCGCCATTAGGAAGCAAATGATGCTTAATTATGTGATGAACCAGGCACTGGGCGAAGAAAAGAATAAAGATATTGAGACAAAGATTTCGGTCGGGCTTATCGATACTTTGCTGAAACAGGAATTATGGAGCAAAGGAATAACAATCGAATACGAGTTTGGTGTCTACAGCCCCGACAGGAATAAAATTGTGCTCGAAAAAACCGGGAAATTTCACGACGAACTGCTTTTCAAAGGGTTTTCGTTTCCCTTGTTTTCGGGAAGCACCATCTCGACCCGCGATTTCCTGCTTGTATATTTCCCCGATCAATCGCGTTATAACCTCAGGAGTCTCTGGATCATGATGATGGTTTCGCTGATGATTGTGCTTGCAATTATTGCAGCATTCAGTTATTCGGTGTTTACAATCATCAGGCAACGGAAACTTTCGGAGTTGAAAAACGACTTCATCAATAACATGACGCACGAGTTCAAGACTCCGATCTCGACTATATCACTGGCATGCCAGGCTTTATCAGATAAGGATATCCCGCGCAGCAAAGAAATGTACGCCGATTACATACAGATCATAGGTGACGAAAACTACCGCCTGGGCGAAATGGCTGAGAAAATCCTGCAAACAGCCATACTCGAAAAAGGAAACCTGCATCTGAGAGCCGAAGCCATCGATATGCATACCCTTATATCGGATGCCATACACCGTATTGCAATACAAATCGAAATACGCGACGGAATTATTACCCAGTCGTTCAAAGCGCAGCATTCGTTAATAAAGGCTGATAAGGTTCATCTTTCGAATGTGATATTTAACCTGCTTGACAATGCAAACAAGTATTCGCCCCGCAAACCGCAGATAATGGTTTCGACCGCCGAAGCCGAAGACGGAATTCTTATCAGTGTTCAGGATAAAGGCATGGGAATAAGCAAGGCTAACCTGAAACGGATATTTGAAAAGTTGTACCGCGTCCCAACTGGCGATGTGCATAATGTAAAAGGCTTTGGACTTGGACTGAGTTATGTTAAATTTATAGTCGAAAAACACGGAGGTTCAATTACGGTTGACAGCGAACCGGGAAAAGGTAGTACATTTACTATGTTTCTGCCCTTTCTCATACCGGAACAAAAAAACAGTAACAAACAGAAATAGACTGTATCAGATATCTAATTAAAACAAACATTTACAGGTAATTAAACAATAATATTCTCCCAAAATGGAAAACGAAAAAACCAAGATTCTTCTTGCCGAAGATGACCGTAACCTTGGCACCATACTGCGCACATACCTCGAAGCCAAGGGTTTTGCTCCCAGGCTTTGTATTAACGGTGTCGAAGCACTCGATGCTTTTAATAAAGAACCCTTCGATTTTTGCGTTGTTGATGTAATGATGCCCCTGAAAGATGGTTTTACGCTTGCTAAGGATATTCGCAAAGTAGACAACCAGATCCCGATTCTTTTCCTTACGGCAAAATCGCTCGAAGAGGACAAACTGAAAGGTTTCCAGGCAGGTGGTGACGATTATCTTACCAAGCCATTCAGCATGGAAGAATTGCTTGCCAGGATTGAGGCCATACTAAGGCGTTCAGCCAAGACCACGGACGGCAAATCCGACAAGGGCATTTTTACAGTGGGCAAATTTGTTTTCGATTACAACCATCAGAATCTACAGATCGCAGGTGTTGATCAGAAACTTACCAGTAAGGAAGCCGAACTACTAAAAATACTATGTGAGCATGTTAACCAGGTTGTCGACCGCAGTTTTGCACTTAACCGCATCTGGCAGAACGACAGCTATTTCAATGCCCGCAGCATGGACGTGTATATTGCCAAAATCCGTAAATACCTCAAAGAGGACCCTTCGGTGGAACTGATCAATGTTCATGGGATTGGTTTTAAGCTTGTCACCGAAGCGATATGATAACTGCCGAAGTTGATTTTAATGCAGCAGGGTGATATTGCTATATTGGGTAATGAATTAATAACAGTAAGCACAAAACTCAGAATTTAGAAGGAACCCGAACCGGAATACTTTTTCATTTTTCATTCTGTGTTTTGTGTTTTTCATTTCAAACGGGTATAACCCACAACACGAATCATATTATCCCCTTCCTTTCTATCACTTTCAACGCTTCTTTCCGGCTCAGGTTGCTGAGCTGGCGTGAATTTACAAAATCAATAACCGCTTCGGGGAACGCTTTCGAATATTGACGCAACGACCAGCCAATGGCTTTTCGGATAAAAAAATCGGGGTGTGCAGCCAGCCTTTCACACAGGTTAAACAGCAATGCCCGGTCGGCCGAATTATTGAGCCGCAGCTGGTGGATGAGGCAGGAACGCTGCAGCCACAGATTGCCCGATGCCATCCAGTTTTCGATATACTGCATTTTAACCTCAGGAAATCGATGAAAAAGCATTCCGGCAATGTTAGGTGCAATAAAGTCGACCGAATCCCACCACGATTTATTGTTTATCATCCATTCGGCAAGATCGATCAGTTCCGGACCAGCTTTTTTTGCAAACTTACCGGTAATCTCCATAGCCGTATATTGCCATTCGCGCTGGGGTTGTTCCCATGCGTAATGGACCATTTCGGTTAACTGTCCGTAAGGGGGATAGCCTGCTTTGGCAGTGAAATCTTTAACAATCTGCCTGCGGACAGGCGAAGGAATGCCATAATAGTCCGACCTGTTGCGCATATATGCTCTGGCCCCGGCAGCAATAAAAGGATCTGAATGTTTCCCGAATTCATCAGCCAGGCTTGCAAAATAATCGTGTATCATCGGAGTAAATAAAATTTATTATTCAAAAATTACTTTCCGGTTTTCAAGCAAACTGCCCTTCGTATCGGTAA
>CAISRK010000097.1 GCA_903887815.1 uncultured Bacteroidales bacterium
AGTTGCGCACCTCTTTGGGCCGGGCAGCACAATCCAAGCAGTGCTTCCGGATACTCTTAAGCGGCGATAATAATCCCGTTACCTGTGTCATTTCCTGGATCCCCATAAAATAAAAACACCACTCCCGATTAACGCATTCACGTTAACCAAAAGTGGTGTTTTGAAAATATGGTGCTGTAAAACTGAAAATTTCGCGCGGTTTTCAGCCCTTGTTTAAGGGGCCGAAAACATCACAATGTCGTAACCCTTAGGCTTTCTTAGACATAAACTTAACCAGGTCGACAACGCGGTTCGAATAACCCACTCATTGTCATACCAGTTTAGACTACATTTGCAGGACATGTTACTCCGTTTCTATTGGCACAAACCATTTCTGAACTGCCACTTATGGTCAATTTGCTATTCTTGCTATCTTGCCCTATTGAGAAACTTATGTTGTAAATCTGATAAACTTATGTTGCTAACAAATTTTCTAATTAACTTCCTATCTGCTGTATCTTTCCGAAAGCAATCCAAACATTATTTCTCATCACTAAATTTATAAAGTAAAAACCCGCAAATTATAAGAACAGGCACACTATTGTTAATTAAAAGCCCTCTCGGAATATGCTTGATTGCCCCCAATATTTCCATACCAACAATCCATAAAACAAAACCGCCCACTACGAACAACTGTCTCTTGTTCATTGCCTTGCCTTTTCAACCTTCGTAAAATGCGTTATTTTCTCTCACCCTTTCCATTCTGGCATAGGTATCTTTGTCGCCGTGGAATAAACCGTCTCGGGGGCAATATCAATATCATTTTCCCAACTTAAAACCCCAATCTCTTCGTTGATGTGAAAGTTCTTAAAAAAATTCAAATCCTTAAACTTCTCAAAAACACCGCCTTTTTGAAGGTAAGGCTGAAAATCCACGACGCCGCCTTTGCCGTCTTCAAAAGAAAGCCGTATCTTATAACCATCACAATACTGTGCCGATTTTACATCGTAATACATTTCTCTATCCTTACTTTAACGGAGCAACTTTCTTGGGAGCCTGATTCTGTTTAGCAAGGTTCCAATCTTCCATTAATTCCGTTTTATGCTGAGCGGCCCATTCTACAATGAGACCTAATGCCCTCGCTGAAACATTACCTTCCAGAATACTTAATGTATCAATTCGAATCACAACACTCTCATCTCCATACCGAGCATGAAAATGCGGTGGGTTATGGTCATCATAAAACATAGAAATAATAATTCCGTAAAAACGGGCAATTTCGGGCATATTTCTTTCTCCAACCAATTCATTATCTAGTCCGAATATAGCAGATGCCTCCTCTGAAAACAAACAAAAAGAGCGCTCCTGTTGCCGGGAGCGCTCTTTCTTGCAAACAATTCATTTAAGACGGTATCGTCAATTCGGCGGGCCGACACAAGGTCGGCCCCTACGATTACTTCTTCGCCATGAACTTGACGAGGTCGACAACGCGGTTGGAATAACCCCATTCGTTGTCATACCAGGAAACGATCTTGAAGAAACGCTTCTCGTCTTTCAGGTTGTTCTGCAATGTCGCCAGCGAATCATAGATCGAAGAACGGGGATCATG
>CAISRK010000098.1 GCA_903887815.1 uncultured Bacteroidales bacterium
ATTTTTTCCATTACAAGAGAATTGCTCAGCAATCCAGGTTTTATAAATACTCCTATTTTGATGTCAACTCACTTGATGTCAGGGAAACCCTTTCTGAATTGCAGCAAAATGTGGAACTGGAACCTATGTTGATGAATTTCTCAACCGATATGCAAATAACCTATGGTACATTTCAATTCGGGTCCGCACTTAAAACGCTCAAAAAGTCGTTAAAAAAACCAAACTTTGCAGCTTTTGAGCGCCATGGAAAGACCTTATTTACAATGCACTGTAAGCGGTAATTACAAATGCAGGTTTTCGGTAAATAAGAATGCAAGTAAATCTGCATCGTTAATTTCCGATTTGCAAAGAAACAAAATAATAAAGAACGATAATTTTAATGATTGTTTTTTAAAAAAGGTCGACTAAATGGAGCCAAAAAAAGAGGCTCATTAACATTTTTCCTGGCATCAATCAACTACCTTATTCGCAAAATTACTGTACAGCCAAGAACCTGTCAAGGGCATGTAAATGCCCGGCTTTACGCACAATGCCGCCCGATGGGCCCCCTTGACAGGTTCTTGTCTATACAAAGAAAAAGCTAATAAGGGTAATTGATTGAATACTATGTTGATATGATTGTTTTGCATCTTTTGTTTTATTTGTAATACGTTTATGATTCAAAGATCGTTTTTCTGTTTTCGAGCCGGTATGATTTACCGGATAATTTCACCACTTCGCACTTAAAAAGCAACCTGTCCAGGATTGCTGCAGCCAGAACTTCATCGTCAAGTACCTTGACCCATTCATCGGGGCTTTTATTGGTAGTGACAATGATAGAGGCATTCTGGTGCAGATGATCGATGAGATTGAACAGGGACACTGACTGTTTGCGTTCGATGGGGAACATCATAATATCATCAATAACCAACAGGTGAGCGTTGAGCAAGACCAGATATTCACGGGCTGCCGATTTGGTAATATCTTTCATTTTAAGCAGATGGATCAGTTGTTCCATGGTTCTGAAGCAGGCCTTGTACCCTTTGAGCAAAGCTTCATGACACAGCCCGGCAGCGATAAATGTTTTTCCTGTTCCTGAGGGTCCCATCAGGATGATGTTAAAATTTTGTTCAAGCCAGATACATTCCCGCAGTTGAGTTAATTGTTGCCGGGATATCCCACTGAGATGATTTTCTTTCCACATTCCCAGGTCATGATCTGCCGGCAGTTTTGCGTTGCGGAGTCTCTTGGTGAGATTCTGCTGATTCCGGTGCTCTATCTCTGCATTTAGTAATCCGAATGCAAAATCAAGATAACTGATTTGCTTTTGTTGAGCATTGATCAGCAGATCGTTCATCGCTCCACCTGCGCCGGTGAGTTTGAGTTGCCGTGCAAGGTTACAAAGGTTTTCTGTTTTTGTTTCCATGGTTAATTGAGTATTTGTTTATAATCTGATATACTGCTGGTTTGTGGCTGGATCCGGTATTTGCTGTTTTGAAGGTGCAGAACCTCAGTCTCCAGCGAAGGAAGTTCTGTTGTTGCCTGTCTTAATGAAAGCAATACCGGTTCAAAATCAGCAGCCTTTGGCAGGCTGTTTTCAATACAGTAAGCCAGTGTTTGATCCATTTCGTCTTTGGTGTATTTTTTCCCTGCTGATGCAATCATCCCAATCTGGTCCCGGACATAGCGGGGCATTTGCTGATGAATGTTTTCGAGGTACCCAATGGCCTTATTCTCATCGGAGAACAACTGTGTCGCCTGATTGATCAATTCCTTTATCTTTTTGGTGTGATCGCGCTTATGGTTGTTATTCCGTACTAACTGACCTTTGAGCAGGGATATGGGTTGCCGGGCAATTTCTTCCCCATCTTTATTGAAGATGGAAAGGTAGCCATACTGCTCCCGGACAAATACTTCTGTTTTTGGCCTCTGGAACGTATCATCAGGAACCGAGTAAGAACTGCCCTTAAAATGGATAACATTATCTTTTGTTACATTGTACGCCGGATTTTCCCTGGCAAAAGCAAAAGGTAATTTGAACGGTAGAAGGAATAATCGCTCAGTCTCCCATTCCAGCCGTGGAACCTTTAACGTGGCCGAATGCACTTTGGCATTTGCAGTGCGGCCCAGCCAATCGATCGCCTGGTCATTCAGTGTCGGAATGCTATAATAACTTCGGCCCCTGAGAAAGTTATATTTGATGTATTTGATAACATTTTCTATTTTTCCTTTACTCTGCGGATCACTTTTGCGACAGAAATGCAATTTAAATGGCCGACTCTGGCAGTATGAGCGGAAAGCGTGGGTGAGAATAAGGTCGCCCTTGTTTTCATTGACCAGGAGCAATTTATCCTGATCATAACCAAGTTCTCTTGGCATCCCGTCCATGAATGCAAATGCTGCTTCCTGCGC
>CAISRK010000099.1 GCA_903887815.1 uncultured Bacteroidales bacterium
GCCTGCTTGCGCTCGGTAATGTCCCTCGCAACGCCCATAATTGCAACGACTTTTCCCTTGTCATCATGAATTACGGAGGTGGAGAGGGAAACAGGAAAACTGCTGCCATCTTTCCTTTTGTTCAGAATTTCACCTGTCCAGCCGCCCTGAAATGTGGCTGGAAGAATTTGGCTTACAACATCTGATGAGTTATGAGGCGAACGGAACATCGCGATTGATTTCCCAACCAACTCATGCTCTTCATATTGATACGTTTTCAGCACCGCATTGTTGACAAAGAGAATCGTGTCATTCATATCCGTTATACTGACACAATCACTTATGCTGCGCACCGCGTAGGCAAGCAGCAAATTTTTTTGCTCCACCTTCTCGCGCTCCTTAATCTCATTTAAAAGCGATTTATTCTTGTTTTTAATTATTAAGAAAAGGACCAGCACGAATATTAATAACATCGCCAATATACTTGACTCTGTTAAGTCAAACAATAATACATCAATCCATAATTTGGCATCGTAATCAATGCCTAAAACTGCAATGGTTTTACCTGAGGTTTTATCTTTAATCGGGACCAGCACACTTCGCCAGGTGCCCCACCTGTCGGGGAGCGAAGATGTAATCCGCGCTTTCCCGTCGAAAAAAGGAAGCTTATCTTCTGCTTTAGCTTCGGGATACTCCTGCCCCGGAGGTGAATAATCTTTCGAATCTTCAGGTTCGGAATCGGCGATAAAGTAGACCTTACCCTTGTGCAGCGTGTATACATAGGCAAATCTTGCTTTCGGATTTACCCGGATAATTTCCTTTAATGCATTTTTAATTTTTTCATACTGCAGTGTGTCGGTTACACCTAGCCTTTCTCTATATTCCTGAATACCATCCTTTGGCAATAAAATTTCATCATTCGCGGCTATCTGCAATACCATATCCGATTGTCCTTTTTCAATTCTCAACCATGTAAAACGAATATACATTCCTCCCAAAGCCGTAATTATAAATACCAGCAGAGTCACCTGGAATGGTATTTTTTTTATTTGATTCAACATGTTCATTATAGTTTCGGATTTCAGTTTACAGTTTTGGAAAGCGCAATTAATTTAACTCTTCGTTGATTAGAGATTTGAATTCCGGCAAACAGCAAAAAACCGGGTCTTTTGAAGCATTTTCAAGGGGAGTGTTAATCCTCTATGTGCTTTAAGACTCATTATTCCTTCTCCTTCATGTTTAACAATAGTTTCAGGTAGTCGTAGTCGTAATTATTGGCCAGTGTCATCAGGTGCGCAGCAAGGTCCGAATTATCGCTGTCAATGCTTTTAATGAGTTCAATCAGTTTGTCCAGATCGGCAACTGCGACAGCAGCAATCATCTTAGCAGCAAGGGCATCAGGAAGTTTTGCAATCTTGTCGCTAATTTCTTCATCATCAATAAAATCAACAAAGTATCTCTCCTTGTCAAAAAGTATTTCTTCCTCGTAAGTAAATTTAATATCAAGAATATCACCAATAACGCTGAACAATTCGCTCTCGCGAAACGGCTTGCGGATATGGCCTTGCATCCCCAGCATTATTGATTTTTGGCGTTCATCATTGAAGGAGCTGGCCGAAAGTGCAATAATCGGTGTTTGTTTGCCTTTTTCAGTCAGTTTAATAAGCCGGGTTGCTTCATAACCATCCATAACGGGCATGCGCATATCCATTAAAATCAGGTGTGGATTCCAGGTTTCGAATTTGCAAATTGCATCTTGTCCGTTAACTGCTTCTTTTGTTTCGAAGCCAACCATAGTAAGCAAATTAACAACTACCTGGAGGTTTTCCTCTTTGTCATCAACTACCAGTATGCGGTATTCCTTCGTTTGGTTTTCAATTCCGACAACCCGTTTATTGATTACCGACTGCACTGCCGAGGCATCTCCATTTTCAATTTCCACACTAAAAGTAAAAATCGAACCTTTCCCGGCTTCGCTGCTAAAGCTAATGTCACCTCCCATAAGGATAGCCAGTTCGCGGCTAAGAGCGAGCCCAAGGCCTGAACCACTGCTTTTATTTATGCCGGTACTCGTTTGTATGAAATGTTTAAAAAGTTTGGATGATTCGTTTTTTGAAATACCCAGACCGGAATCCTGGATTTCAACAACAAGATGGTTTTTGTTTTCCAGGGATTTTTCAACACGGATATGCACGGCAACACCTCCCTCGTCTGTAAATTTTATTGCATTTCCGATCAGGTTTATAAATATGCGACGCAGTTTGTTTTCATCAACAATTATATATTGCGGAACATCGGCGGCAGTTTCAAGGATAAACCGGAGGTGTTTTGACTGGGCCGGGCCTTTGAACATCAACTGTATATCGGCAATAAGAGCTTTCAGATCAACATTTTTTGAATTTAATTCGAGGCGGCCTGCTTCCATTTTTGATAACTCCAGGATATCGTTAATGAGTGCCAGCAGGTGTTCACCTGCACGAATGATAGAATTGTTATATTCTTTCTGCGAATCCGACAGGAGTTTATCGCGGTTCATGAGTTGCGAAAACCCGATAATAGCATTTAATGGCGTCCTGATCTCATGCGACATATTGGCCAGAAATACGCTTTTTGCCTTATTGGCCATTTCAGCCTCTTGTGTGGCTTTCAAAAGGTCTGCTTCCGCTTTTTTCTGTTCGGTAATATCCCAGTTGGCACCAATCATTCTCAATGGTTTACCCAAATCGTCGAGCAGAACTGTAGCCAAGGCCCTGATATTATGAACCGAACCGTTAGGCCAGCAAACCCGAAACTCGGTATTAAAATCTTTTTCACCAAGAATAACTGTCTCGATTTCAGCATTAACCCTGCCAGAATCATCAGGATGGATGCGAGCAAGCCAGGATTCGAAAGTTTCGTCCGTGTCCTTTTTTTCAAAGCCAAAGAGTTTATACATCTGATTGTCAGCGAAAACAATATTCCTGACAATATCTATTTCCCATACTCCTATTCCGCCTGCAAGTGTAGCCAGGGACAAGCGGGTTGAAACCCGTTTCACTTCATCTTCAGCCTTTTTACGGGCGGTTATGTCCTGAAAAACACCATAGGCCCCCAGGTATTTGTTATTGCTGTCCAATTTAGGGGTA